>NZ_JAFMNJ010000008.1:0-80815 GCF_017859255.1 Vulcanococcus sp. DEBay_Sum29NL08_54 | reverse complement strand
GGCACACGGCCGATATCCCGCAGATACGAGCGCACCAGGTCCGTTCCACCGGCCAGCGCGGTGTCGCGGTCAGCACGAAGGATCGGAACAGAAGGCATCAGTGAAAACGAATTACGAAACCCAGGTGTTTCGTAAAGCTGTTGCGGAACCGTATCACTTTTTTCTGATGAGCAAAATGCTTTTGGGCACAGCGCTGAGATGGCCGCCGAACGACTGCAAAAGCTGATTGCCCAGGCGGGGGTCTGCTCCAGGCGCCGCGCTGAGGAGCTGCTCAGGGACGGCCGCGTCACCGTCAATGGCCAGCGGGCCCAGCTGGGGGACAAGGCCGATCCCAACAGCGATGCCATCAGCCTCGATGGCCAGCCCCTCGGCGCCTCCGCCGAACCGATGGTGCTGCTGCTGAACAAACCCGCCGGGGTCCTCAGCAGTTGCTTTGACCCCGAAGGCCGGCCGATCGTGCTCGACCTGCTGCCGCCCGAGCTGGCCCGGGGCCAAGGACTGCACCCGGTGGGGCGCCTGGACTTTGAGAGCCGCGGCGCCCTACTCCTCAGCAACGACGGGGCCCTCACCCTCCAGCTGACCCATCCGCGCTATGCCCACAGCAAGACCTACCGGGTCTGGGTGCAGGGACAACCCAGCCAACGGGTGCTGGATCAATGGGCCCGCGGCGTCAGCCTCGATGGCCTGCCCTCCCAACCGGTGCAGGTCAGAAGCCTCAGCAGCGAACAGGGCCGGACCCTGCTGGAGCTGGTCATGGGCGAAGGGAAAAACCGTCAGATCCGCCGCACAGCAGAGCTTCTGGGCCACCACGTCCTCGATCTGCAGCGCATCGCCATCGGCCCGATTCATCTCGGAGCACTGCCAGAGGGTCGCTGGAGACGAATAAACGACCAAGAATGGGATTAAGAAGCTGATCGGCCGGAATGCCTCGGTTCGCCCTGTCCATCCCAGGTCTGGCCCGCTTGATGGGCCGGGGTAACAGCGGCGGCGATGCCAGCCCTGACAGCCCTGAGGTGGAAGACCCCTTGCTGGAGGTTGGCCGGCGGCTCAAGAGCGAACGGGAGTCCCGAGGCCTGAACCTGCGGCAAATGGCCCTGGAGACCAAGATCAGCACCCCCGTGCTCGAGGCGCTGGAGCGGGGTTGGCGCGATCGCCTGCCGGAGGGGGCCTACCTCAAGTCGATGCTGCCGCTGCTGGAGGAGTACCTCAACCTGCCCGGCGGAAGCCTGGCCGCAGCACTCCCACCGGAGAGCGAGAACGCCGCGGCCAACGCCAATCGTCTGCAGCGCTTCACCCCGGGCTCGATCGATGTCTTCAGCAGCTGGCAGGGCACGGTTCTCTACGGGGCCGTCACCCTGGGGCTGATCTACGGCCTGAACCTGCAGCAGCGCCAACTTGCCGCGGCCAACCTGCTGACCCTCAATCCGATCCCTGCCCTCAAACCCAGCGAGCAGGCCAAGGCGGTCCAAGCCGGAGACAACCTGCTGGTGGCCTATCCCGATCTGCGCCCCCTCGAGCGCGCCCAGCGCGGCAGCGGTCAAAGCGCCCTGCGCCAACCACTCCCGGCCCCCGAAGGTCCCGGGGTACTGGAGCTGAACCTCAGTCAGGCCAGTTCCCTCAACCTCAGCAGTGATGGCGGACAACGCAGCCAGCTGAGCGGCAGCAAGGGACAGCTGGTGCTGCAGCTGCAGCCGCCCCTGCGCCTCTCCGTCTCACCGGCCCCGAAAACCGGCGAGGTGATCTGGAACGGCAAGCCCCTGGCGGCCCTGCCCAAACAGCCAGAGCAGTTTCAAGTGCCGGCTCCTCAGCCGCCGCGCCCGTAGCGCCGCGCCAACTCGGCGTAGCCCTGCAGTGGACCCTCCAGCGAAGCAATCGACTGGCCCAGGCGCCATTGCCAATTGCCGTCTGTGGTCCCCGGGGTGTTGAAGCGGGCCTCATCCCCCAGGTGCAGCAGATCCTGCAGCGGCACCAAGGCCCATCCGGCGCTGGTGGCCAGGGCCAACTCCAACAGCTGCCAACCCGGGGCATGAACCGGGCCGGTCAGGGCCTCCACCTGGGCCCGTTGCTCAGCGCTCAGCTGCTGCCACCAACCGATACAGGTGGCGTTGTCATGGGTGCCGGTGTAGACGACCCAGCGCTCTCCCTCGATGTTGCTGGGGAGATAGGGGTTGCCTGGATTGCCGTCGAAGGCGAACTGCAGGATCTTCATCCCTGGCAGGGCGAAGCGATCGCGGAGGGCCTCCACCTCGGGCGTGATCACCCCCAGGTCCTCGGCAATCAAGGGCAGCGGAGCTGGCAACAGGCGCAGCAGGCTGGCCCCTGGGGTGCGCTTCCACACGCCCCGCTCCGCGGTGTCATCGCCACCGGGAACGATCCAGGCGGCCTCCAGGGCCCGGAAGTGATCAATCCTCAGCAGATCAACCACCTGCAGCTGCCGCCGCAGACGCCGCCGCCACCAGCGGAAACGGCTCAGGCGATGCAGGGGCCAGCGGTAGACCGGCGTGCCCCAGAGCTGGCCGGTCTCAGAGAAGTAATCCGGCGGAACACCGCTCTGCTGCAGCAGGCGTCCGGAGCGATCCAGCGAGAACAGGCGGCGGTGGCTCCAGACATCGGCGCTGTCATGGGCCACATAAAAAGGGATGTCACCGATCACCTGCACCCCGCAGCGGCGGGCGTGATCCAGCACCCCCTGCCACTGCTGCTGCAGCTGCCACTGGAGCAAGGCCTCCCGCAGCAAGGACGGACCATGCTCCTGATCGAAGGCCTTCAGGGCCGATCGCTTGCGGCCGGCCAATGCAGCGGGCCAGGACCACCAGGGCTGGCCCCCGTGGAGCTGGCGCAGCACGACAAAGCGGCAGTGATCCACGAGCCAATAGCGCTGCTGATCGCGCCAGGCCGCAAAGGCCTGCTGGGTGGGCTCGTCCCAGCTTGGGTAGTTCTGCAGCAGCGCCTCTGCCAGGGCTGCGGAGCGGCGCTTGGCGAGATCAAAGTCCAGTCGCCCGGGCTGCCCGCCAGTGGGAATGGCGCTCAGATCCTGCTGCGGGAGCAGGCCGGCCTGCACCAGGGCATCGGCATCCAGACACCAGGGGTTCAGGGCGAAGGCGCTGGGGGCGCTGTAGGGGGAGCCCAGGCCGTCGGTGGGGGCCAGGGGCAGCACCTGCCAGGCCTGGATGCCCTGGCTGGCGAGGGCATCGACCCACTTGTGGGCGGCGGCCCCAAAGGTCCCGCAGGCCGGTGTGCCCGGCAGCGCCGTGACGTGCAGCAGGACCCCAGCGCGCCTCATGGGTTGGGGAGCTTGTAGCGGCTGATGATCCGCTGGGCAAAGGCGGGGATATGGGCCTCCACCTTCTCGGGGTGATTACGCCGCAGCCAGAGGGCATTGCGGGTGAAGTGCGAATCAATCGAGAAGCGGCCGTACTCCAGGCCCTGGGGGCCAAAGCGCCCGACGAAGCAGCCAATGATGTTGGCCAGCCAAATCGGCAGCTTCAGCGCCTTGTCGTAGGCCTCAATGCCCTGCTGCACGGCCGCCTGGCGTTGACCGCGACTGGTCACCGGAGCCACATCCAGTTCCGCCTCCACCAAGTCCAGCAACTGCTGACCGCGGGGGTTGCGCACCGTGAGCCATTGCCGGCCGAACGTCGCCCCCATGTAGCCAACCACCAGGTCCGCACCGGCGTTGGTGTAGTCAAAGCAGCTCAGACAGCTCGGCGCGAAGACGTTTTTGAGCTTGGGCGTATCCAGCCCGAAGAAGGGAACCGTCTCCTCGCGGCCATCGCTGTGGCGGAAGTGGATCCGGAAGTCCTGCATGAACTCGTAGTGGACCACGGTCTCCGGGGAGCTGACCGTGGTCTCCAGGAAGGTCTGAAGCCCCTCGCGCGAGACGTTGTCAGTGCAGGGAAGCCCCAGCACATAGAGCTGATCGAGGGGCAGGGTGGACTCCACCGCCCGCAGGGCCTGGATCTGGCAGCCCACGCCGATGGCCAGCAGCTTGCGGATGCCACTGCCGGGGAGCTGCTCCAGCACCTCCAGGTTGGGGGAGAGGGTCGGCTTGTTCACCCGGGCACTCAGCACCTCCTCTGGGGTGCGGGCCAGCCGTGGCACCGGAGTGAAGCGATCGTCCTCGCTTTGCCCCACGCAGAGCACGGCATCCACCAGGCCGCTCTCGAGGGCCAGGACTCCAATGCGGCTGGCGATTCCGGTCCACTGGGCACCGGCGATGGGCTGCTGCAAACGGGCGGTCAGCATCCGCTGCTGCACACCGAAATAGAGCTCGTCCTCGTTCTCCAGGTCGCGGCTGCGGCCATGGGCCGCGGTCTCCATCGCCTCAAAGCGCTGGTTCAAAAAGGCGCAGCTGTCCTTGACATAGGCCACCCAGCGGCTGTCGCAGAGACCGCATTGGCTGCAGAGGTCCTTGGCTGGATAGGTGCTGCCTTTCGCCAGGGGCCGAGCCCTGTCATGGGGCAGCGAGGAGCCTGGAGATGAAGCAGCGAGGGACAACGACTTGGCCGGGCGAGGCCACAACCTATCTGGCGTGAGCGCAACAACGGCGTCAGCCCCAGGCGACCTACGTCAAAGTGGTGCGTCTTTCAACGCCGCCCGTCCATGGCCACCGCTGGGAATCGCCCGCAGCGCAGTGCTCGCCAACGGGCCGCGATTCGCCTCCTGGCCGCCGGCGCGGGGATCGTCGCGGGCCTGGGTGCCCTGAGCCTGGTCTGGCCCCTGCAGGACCACTCCGCCAAAGAAGACGGTCCTCCCAGCGCCGAGGCCCTCGCCGAACAACCGAGCCAGGCCCTGAACGTGCTGCTGATTGGCTCCGATGCCGACCGTCAGGGGGCCATTTCCAACGGAGCCGCCCCGGCTGGCCCCGCCAACAGCGATGCCCTGCTGCTGGTGCATGTCGATCCCAACGGCCCAGTTCAGGTGATGAACCTTCCGATCGAAGGGGCCGTTCGCTTACCCGGTGACGCCACGCCGGTGCCCCTCGGCAGCCTCTACCGCCGCGGGGGGGCCGCCCTGGTGGCCAGCGCCAGCGCGGAACTGCTGGGTCTGGCCGATGGAGCGCCCGAGCGTTATGTGGTCATCCCCCGCACGGCCCTGCGGGAGCTGGTGGATGGGATGGGACGGCTGGAGCTGGCGCCGGATCGGGCGATGGCCTACACGGATCAAAGCCAGAAGCTCACCATCGCCCTGCAGGGGGGCCTGCAGCAGCTCAATGGCACCCAGGTGGAGCAGTACCTGCGCTTCCGGGACCCGATCAATGGTGAGGAGCGCCGGCGCGATCGCCAAGAGCAGGCCATCGCCACACTGCTGCGGCAGATGGGTCAGGCCGCCCAGCTCAAGCGCCTGCCCTCGCTGATTGCCGAACTGCGGCCCCAGGTGGACACGAACCTCACACCCCAGGAGGTGCTGAGCCTGATGGCGGTGGCCCTGCAGCCGGGGCAATCCGTGCAGTTCCAGAGCCTCAGCCTGCGGCCGGCCCTCAATGCGAAGGCATCGATGCGGGAGCTGGAGGAGCAGCGGCTGCAACCGCGCTGGCCGTAATCAGGCGCAGGCGCAACTCCGCCAGGGCCTCTGGGTCCGCCGGCGAGGACGGCAGGTGCCCCAACCAGGGCAGGCCTTCGGCGCGGCGCTCCGCCGGTCTCCAGTCCCCGCCCCACTGGATCATCCCGACCAGGGGAACCCGGTAGTGGCGCAGCAGCGCCCAGTGGCTGCGGGCTAGGCCGGCGGCACGGTCCGCCTCACTGCAGAGCAAGCAGGTGGGCAGGCGCCAGGCCCCCAGGAGTTCTGCCCAGCACTCCACGGCGCCCAGGGGCTGCGCGGGATCGATGTCCAAGGGCTGGAGCCAGCCTGGGGCTTCTGCGCTGAGGGCCAGCAGGGACGCTTGAGGATCGCTGTGCCACGCAGGCATCAGCCGCCATCCCGTGAGGTCCGCCAAGGCGGAGGCCGAGGTGCCCATGCGCCCCCCTGGAGCCACCAAACACACCCCTGAGGCAGCGCTGGAGTTCGAGCGATTCATGAAGGGATCGGGCTCCAGGGTGCTGACCGCGTGCCGGGCGGCTTCTACGATCAGGGTTCTACCGTCCAGCCAGCGGCCCCGTGACCAGTTTCCTGACCGCAGAACGGGTCGATCAGGCAAGCATGGGCCATGACACCAAGCGCCTGCGGCTGTTCAGCGGCACCTCAAACCAGGCCCTGGCTCGAGAGATCGGTGCCTACCTCGGGGTCCCGGATGGCCCCCGGGTGATCAAACGCTTTGCCGATGGCGAGCTCTACATCCAGATCCAGGAATCGATCCGAGGCTGCGACGTCTTCCTGATCCAACCGACCTGCGCTCCGGTGAACGATCACCTGATGGAGCTGCTGGTGATGGTGGATGCCTGCAAACGGGCCTCCGCCCGCCAGATCACCGCTGTGATCCCCTACTACGGCTACGCCCGGGCTGACCGCAAAACCGCGGGCCGCGAGTCGATTACGGCCAAATTGGTGGCCAACCTGCTGGCCAAGTCCGGTGTGGATCGGGTGCTGGCGATGGATCTGCACTCCGCCCAGATCCAGGGCTATTTCGACATTCCCTGCGACCACATCTACGGGTCCCCGGTGCTGGTGGACTATCTGCGCGGCCGCGACCTGGGCGATGTGGTGGTGGTCTCCCCCGACGTCGGTGGCGTGGCCCGGGCCCGGGCCTTCGCTAAACAGCTCAATGACGCCCCCCTGGCGATCATCGACAAGCGCCGCTCCGGCCACAACGTGGCCGAGAGCCTGACGGTGATTGGCGATGTGGCCGGCAAGACCGCGATCGTGATCGACGACATGATCGACACCGGCGGCACGATCTGCGCCGGCGCGCGCCTGCTGCGTCAGAACGGAGCGACCCAAGTGCTGGCCTGCGCCACCCATGCGGTCTTCTCGCCACCGGCTGTGGAGCGTCTCTCCGAGCCCGGCCTGTTCGAGGAGGTGATCGTCACCAACTCCATCCCCCTGAGCGAAGACCGCCGCTTCCCCCAGCTGCAGGTGCTCTCAGTGGCCAACATGCTCGGTGAGGCGATCTGGCGCATCCACGACGAGAGCTCCGTTAGCTCGATGTTCCGGTGAAGCGCAGGCTGGCCCTTGCCGTCAGCCTGGTGCTCTCAGGTCTGTTGGCCTCCCTCGCCGCTGAGGCGAAAGAACCAGAGCCCCGGCGGATTGGGGTCTGGCTCACCAACAGCCCAAGCCCGCTGTATTACTCAAAACAGCGGATTCAGGAGGCCGTCGAGGAGCTCAGCGTGGCTGGCTTCAACACCCTCTACCCCAACGTCTGGAGCCGCGGCACCACCTTCCACCGCAGTCGCTGGGCGCCCATGGAGCCCGCCCTGCTGCAGAGCAACCCCAACCTCGATCCGATTTGCCGCTTCACCGAAGCCGCCCACCGGCGCGGCCTGCGGGTGATCCCCTGGTTTGAGTACGGCCTGATGGAGCCGGCGGATGCCGCGGTCGTGCGGCAAAACCCGGAGTGGGTGTTGCAGAACAGCTCCGGCATCAGCACGGTCTCGATGCATGGCAAGGAGATGGTCTGGCTCAACCCGGCCCACCCCGGGGTCAAGGAACGGTTCCTGGGGCTGATCGGCGAGATCGTCCAGCGCTGCAAGGTCGATGGCATTCAGCTCGATGACCACTTCGCCTGGCCGGTCGAGCTGGGCTACGACCCCTACACCCGAGCGCTCTACCGCCAGGAGACCGGGCAAGAACCGCCCGAGCTGCACACCGATCGGGCCTGGATGAACTGGAGACGGCGTCAACTCACGGGGCTGCTGCGGGAGCTGCGCCGCACCCTGAAAGACAGCGGCCTGGGGAGCCCCTACGTCAGCCTCTCCCCCGGACCCTTCCGCTTTGCCTACAACCATTGGCTCCAGGACTGGGAGATCTGGGCCCTGGGGGGCCTGATCGATGAGCTGGTGGTGCAGAACTACGCCTATTCCCTCAGGGGGTTTGAGAAGGATCTGCAGCAGCCCGCCCTGACCAAGGCCAGCAGTTGGGGCATCCCGGTGGAGATCGGCATCCTTGCGGGCTTTGGCGGACGCACGACGGAGTTCCCCGACCTGAGCGAACGGGTGAAATTGGCCATCGCCCGCGGCCACGGCGTCATCTACTTCTATTGGGAGGGGCTGTGGGGAGCCCACGCCGGCCCCGAGGGCGGAGCGCTACGGCGCGAAGGGCTGAAGCGGCTCCACCAGTCCCTGCCCTAGGCCGGCTGCAGGCACTGATCCACCACCTCGCGGCTATTGGAGGAGAGCGGCGCCTCGGACAACTGCTGCAGCGCTTCACGCATGCGCTCTGAGCGCTCTGGGCCATAGCTCTGCCAGCGGCTGAAGACCTTGGCCATCCGCGAGGCGGTAATCGGATTGCGTTGATCGACGGCCGCAATCTGCTCGGCCATGAAGCGATAGCCGCGGCCATCGGCCCGGTGGAACTGGCTGACGTTGCCGGCAAAACCGCCCAGGACCGCCCGCAGGGAATTCGGTGCCGCCGGGTCGAAGCGCGGGTGTTCCAGCAACTGCTGCACCCGGGCCACCCCATCGCCAAAGGGGGTGGCGGCCTCCAGGCCAAACCAGGCATCGAGGATCACGGGCTTGTCCTGCCAGCGGTCGTGGAAGGCCTGGAGTGCCGCGCTGCGCTCCGGACTCTCAATGGACTGCAGGGCCCGCAGGCCAGCGCGGGCGAGGGTCATCGAGGGTCCCGAAACCGCCTCGGCGGCCTCGGCGCGGATGGCCGCATCCCCAGCGGCGACCCGCCAACTCCAGACGGTGGCGGTGAGGTCCCGGTCGCCCACACCCTCCGGCCAGCTCTTTTGCCATTGGTTGCGGCAGGAGGCCAAGACCGCCTCCAGGGGATCCTTGAGCTCCTCACCGAAGCGGGTGCGCAGGGCCAAGGCCGCCTCAAACAACGCCGGCGGATCCACCTGGCCCTGTTGAGCCAGGGCCGCATCCTCCAGCTCCGGCAGGCCAGGGAAGGCCATCAAGGCACTGCGGTAGGAATCGCCCAGGTCTCCCTCCAGCAGGATTCGCTCAAAGGCGGCCACCAGGCCTTCTTCCAGCTCATCGTTGATCGAACCGGCCGCCCGCTCCAGCAGGGCCTGACGCAACAACACCTGGCCGGCATCCCAGCGGGAGAAGGACTCGCTGTCGCAGGCCAGCAGGTGGAGTAACTCGTTGGTGGGGCGCTCCATCGCGATGCGAACCGGGGCTGAGAAGCCGCGGGGCAGCGACACCGCCGGGGGGTGTGAGTGGGCCTCGAGCCCGACAAACAGCAGCGACTGCTCTTCGCGATCGATCACAAACAAGCGGCTGGCGCTGCCCCAGGCAGCAGGCAATTGCGCGGCGGCCACGTCCTGGGCGTGCTCACCCGGCAACTGGAGCGGCAGCGGATCACCGCCCTGGCCCACCAGGCCCAGCACCAGGGGAATCACCACAGGTTCCTTCTGGGGTTGGCCCGGAGTGGCGGGGGTGGACTGGCGAATCGTGAGCTGCAGGGTGCCGGCATCGCCATCCCAGTGGCGCTCGATCTGCAGCTGGGGTGTTCCGGCCTGGCTGTACCAACGCCTGAACTGCTGAAAATCAAACCGGGGCAGGTCGCCAGCCGTCTTGGCGGCATCCTCCATGGCCTGTACAAAGTCCTGGCAGGTGGCGGCGGTGCCGTCATGACGGCTCACATAGAGAGCCATGCCACGCATGAACGTCTCCTCCCCCAGCAGGGTGTGCAGAACGCGGATGACTTCTGCGCCCTTCTCGTAGATCGTCGTTGTGTAGAAGTTGTCGATGGCCTGGTAGTGATCCGGCTGGATCGGATGGGCCGTCGGACCGGCGTCCTCGCGGAACTGGGTGTTGCGCAGCAGCGCCACGTCTTCAATGCGCTTGACCTCGGGTGAATGCAGGTCCGCCGTGAAGCTGGCATCGCGGAAGACCGTCAGGCCCTCCTTCAGCGAGAGCTGGAACCAGTCCCGGCAGGTGATGCGGTTCCCCGTCCAGTTGTGGAAGTACTCGTGGCCAATGACGCTTTCGATGCGCTCCAACTCGCCGTCGGTGGCGGTCTCCGCGTCCGCTAGGACCAACTTGGAATTGAAGATATTGAGACTCTTGTTCTCCATCGCGCCCATGTTGAAGTGGCGCACCGCAACGAGATTGAACTCGTCGAGGTCATATTCCAAGCCGTAGCGACGCTCATCCCAGGCCATCGAGCGCTTCAGCGACGCCATCGCGTGGGCCGTGAAGCCCGCATCTCCAGGCTCGACGTGAATCCGCAGTTGAACCGTTCGGCCGCTGCAGGTCACGAATTGATCGCGCACCTCCTCCAGGGCACCCGCCACCAGGGCGAACAAATAGGAGGGCTTGGGGAAGGGGTCATCCCAGACGGCGTAGTGACGGCCGGGTTCCCCTGGGAGTGAACCGGTCTCCAGGCAGTTGCCGTTCGAGAGCAGCACCGGGCAGCTGGCCAGGTCCGCTTCGATGCGCACCCGAAAGCGGCTGAGCAGATCCGGGCGATCCGGGTGGAAGGTGATCCGCCGAAAGCCCTCGGCCTCGCATTGGGTGGTGAAGAGGCCACCGCTGACGTACAGCCCCTCCAGGCTGGTGTTGGTCTGGGGCTGAATTCTGACCCGCGTTCGCAGCCGGCAGGCCTCTGTCGGTGGCTTGAGCAACACCAACTTGCTGCTCTCCAGGCGATAGGCCTCTGGCGCCAGGGGCTGGCCGTCAAGCTCAATCGAGAGCAGCTCGAGTTGTTCCCCCAAGAACTCCCAGGGAGCCGCATCCGCTGCAGCTCCTGCGGGAACCAGCTGGAACTCCGCCTCGACGACGGCATGGTCGGCATGGAGCTGGAACAGCAGCTCGGTGTGCTCGATCGTGAACGGAGCCGGGCGGTAGTCAGCGAGGCGAACGGTGGCCATGCGGGGGAAGAATCACCAAGGAACGGGACCCCGCCCCGTCGCCACGCTGCAGCCCATCTGGGAGCCGAGCAGAGCACCGAGGGGAATCGCCCATGCCCGACCATCCTGGCGGGAGAGGGCATAGGCCGCCGCCCCACCGGTTAATCCACCCAAAAGCCGACCGGTGTTGCAGGAGACCGCCGGGGCCTGAGCGACCGGAAGGGCTCTGGTTTGGCGCTCACGCCAGGTTGTTTCCTGTCGAGGCCTCCGGACCGGCCTCCAAACCTGATGGTGATGCTGCCTGTGCCAGCGCTCGCCATGGGCGAACGCTGGAGCAGGCAGCAGGCTCAACACGGGGGACAGCGCTGCGCAGATCAGCAGCAGCGTCAACGGAGAACGAGAGGTCATCGAATCAGTCCAAAGGGGACCTCTTCAGACAAGCTCCGGCGCTGCGGTGATCTCTGACTGAACGCCCCCTGAAGGACGACTAAATGCGACTCAGGGCTTCTTGGCCGGCTTCTGGGGTTGTGCAGCGCGGCCTTTGACCGCTTCCTCAACCTTGGCCTTCACATCGGCTGGGACCTCGTTGGGGCAGACCTCAACGGCACCCAAGACCGCCGAATTAATCGAACCGCGGCGCAGCTCTTCGATCGAGAGGGGTTTGTTGCCCACCTGAGCGATCTGGGACTGATGCCCCCCTTGAATCACCTGGGCGATCGTCTCACCAGCAATCGCCACGGCCTTATCAAAGTCCGTATCTGCAGCCCGGGCGATGCAGACATTGAGTGCCGCAATGCGGGTGTAGAGGTTCATCTCTGCCTCCGTAGCCGGAGCCGCCTGGACCGGCAGTGGTGCGATCCAGAGCACCACGGGCAGGAGGACGAGGCCCAGGTGAATCCGAGACAGGCGCACGCGAACAGCAGCAATTGGCTCTAATCCTGATGCACGCCGCACCGAGGGGCACTAGTCGTCGCTGCGCAACGGAGGACCAGCCTCCTCAACCCGAATTTCGTGGTGGGTTTCCACCAGCTCCAAGTTGCCGTCACGCCAGGAATAAATCGAACGCGCCCGGAACTGGTCTTGGTTCACCAGACGGATGTGCTCAAGGATGTCCCACTCCTGGTAGTGCGACTCAAAGACCACCTCATGCTCATCCGCCTGGCGGATCTGACTTTTGGTGGGGGAGCCGCAGAGATACCCCCGACTGCGGCGCAGCTGATGGCCGCAGAGGGTCGCGTCCATCGTTCCCTCCCGGACATAACGGGGCTTGAGCTCAAAAAAGTCGTATTCCTTCTCTGGCCACCAGGTGAAGCGATAACGGGGTTCCGATTCGACCTGATCCTCAAAGGTCTGAACCCTGAGGAACATGTCCACCCGCAGGACTTCATCGTCCGGGAAAAAGTATTGGCGGCGCGAGCGCCATAGCCCCAGGTTTCGGTTGAACCAACGCCGCAGGGTGTTATCGAATTGGATAGGGCGCCTTCCTGGAGCAGAAGGCGCCCACGAGACCGGATGGACTCGCGTCGATAGCTCCCGATGATGGACCACTGGGACTAAGCGAACAACGACTCATCACAGTCGTCATAGCGAGGCCTGCAGGTCTTGAAAAACCCCCATAGGGTGAAACAACAATTTCTCCAGGTTTCATCCTCCGGTGCACCCTGTTGGGGATCCGATCCCCGCTGGCAACGATTTGATCCGTAGCGATGGCACGGAAGGCCTTGAGGCGCCCATCCAAGGCAGCGTGGATGGCTGGGCAGAACCCGATGACGATGACTCCCCGCAACGCCGCCGTCTGAAGTTGTTGCTGGTAGCCGGCACCCACCACCGGGCCAGCGCCGATGTGCGAAGCCTGGTGGCGTTTTTGGAACGGGAAGACTTTGGCTTCGAAGTCGGCCTGGAGCTGGCGGACCCTGCGCAACGTCCGGAACTGTTGGAGCTCCACCGGCTGGTGGCCACCCCAGCACTGATCAAGCTCGAGCCCGCTCCCAAGCAGGTCTTTGCGGGCAACATGCTGCTGCAACAGCTGCGCAACTGGTTGCCGCGCTGGCAGCAGCTGGAGGTCGTGAGCGGACTGGGCATGAGCCTCCGGCCCGCGGAGAGCGATGGCAGCCGAACGCAGCGGGAACTGCAACTGGAAGACCAGGTCCTGGTGCTGCGCCAAGAAAACGAAACGCTGATCGAACGCCTACGCGGCCAGGAGCGTCTGCTGCGAATGGTCGCCCACGAATTGAGAACCCCCCTCACGGCCTCCAAGCTGGCGCTGCAAAGCCTGAACCTCGGGCAAATCGATCAAACCCGCTTCCGCGATGTGCTCGATCGGCGCCTCGACGACATCGAGCAGTTGTCGAAAGATCTGCTGGAGGTGGGAACCACCCGCTGGGAAGCCCTGTTCAACCCCCAGCGCATCGCCCTGGGCCCCCTCGCCGCGGAGGCCATTCTTGAGCTGGAGAAGCGCTGGGTGGGCCGAGGCCTCGAGCTGATCACCGATATCCCAAGCGACCTTCCCGATGTCTATGCGGACCAGCGACGCATGCGACAGGTGTTCCTCAACCTGCTGGAGAACGCCTTCAAGTACACGCCCGACGCCGGGCAGGTGCGCATGTCCATCTTTCACCGCACCAGCCAGTGGATCGAGGTCAGCGTCTGCGATTCCGGCCCGGGGATTCCTGTCGATGAGCAGGAGCGGATTTTTCAGGATCGGGTACGCCTCCCCCAGACCTCATCCACCACCTCAGGCTTTGGGGTCGGCCTCTCGGTCTGCCGGCGCATCACGGAAGTGCACGGGGGGCGGATCTGGGTGGTTTCCGAGCCGGATGAGGGTGCCTGCTTCTACTTCACGGTGCCCGTCTGGGACGGCCAAGGGGCCAGTTGAGTTGCAGGTCATGACCTTGATTGACGAAGGGACCCTCCGACCCGTAATTTCTTTCCATCGGACGCAGCGGTCAAACGCCAAGCGCTGCAAGGGAATCTGAATTCCTTTGTCATCCGAGTCCTAGCCCCCATCGTCTAGAGGCCTAGGACACCTCCCTTTCACGGAGGCGACAGGGGTTCGAATCCCCTTGGGGGTATCTCAAAGACAAGCGGCTTCGGCCGCTTTTTTTGTGTCAACCGCTCAGCGGATCAGACCAGCGCTTCTCGGCGCTGAGCCTCGGCCTGCACAGCACGCAAGTTGGCGGCCAGATCTTCCTGCAGGCGCTGTTCAATCAGCCCGATCGGCATCCCGACGCAGCCCTGAACCGTTAATTCGTAGAGCAGGGTTGTGGTCTCTCCGTCGAAACCAATAGTCCAAACCCCATCAAAGCGGCGAAAATCCCCCTTCAACATCGTGAAGGTCAGCTGCCGAGCCTCGGGATGCTCCGTGAGCTCGAGCTGCACCCTGGCCTTGAACTGCATCCCCATAAAGCGCTGGGCCCCCTCCTGCTCCAGGCCAACGACGGAACCACGCCGCCAGAGCAAGCGTGAGGTCTGGAGATTGGGGATGAAGCGGCTCAGCTGGTCGTAATCCGTCAGGACCGCCCAGATCCAGGTCGGATCAATGGCCAGGCGAAGCTGAACCGCAAGCCGGCGGGTGCCGCCTGGCAAGCGCTCCATCTCCTGCTGGATGGTGTCAAGCGAGCAGGCACCCTGGCCTGAGGACGCTGCATTCAGCGGTTCACTCAGCGCAGAGGTCGAATCCGGTGGCACCGACAACTGTGTCAAGGAATGCGCCGGGGGGGCTCAAGCTCAAGAAGCGTCAACCTAGCCCGCTCCGGAATGCAACGGAGAGAGGCCTCTGGCGCTTGAAGCTCTGCGGATTACCTATGATCGCGCGCGTCCATAGGGCAGAAGAGATTCATGCGTGTTTCGACCGCTACATCCAGCCGCAGCGACTCCCGCATGTTCACTGTGGTTGTGCAGGGGTATGGCAGTGCCCACCCCCGCAATGCCGAGCGGACGATCAGCGTTCCCTTCTCTCGCCTGCAGGCACTGATGCAATCCATCAGTCAGATCGGTGGGACGATCGTTTCGGTCACCCCCTCCTCTGAGGCGCCTGCTGCACCTGCCCCCGCGCCCGCGGCCAAGCCGGCTCCCGCCGCTGCCGCCAAAAAAGCCCCCGCTAAAAAAGCTGCTTCTGTGTCACACGCTGCCGTTCCGGTCAATCTCTACAAGCCCAAGACCCCTTTCCTGGGCACCGTTACCGAGAACTACAGCCTGCTGGGCGAAGGTGCGATCGGTCGCGTGAACCACATCACCTTCGACCTCAAAGGTGGTGATCCCCAGCTGCATTACGTCGAAGGTCAGTCCATCGGCATCATTCCCGATGGCGAGGACGCCAACGGCAAGCCCCACAAACTGCGTCTGTATTCGATCGCCAGCACCCGCCACGGCGACGACCTGGCTGATGACACCGTCTCCCTCTGCGTGCGTCAGCTGCAGTACGAGAAGGATGGCGAAACCATCAACGGTGTCTGCTCCACCTTCCTCTGCGACATCGAGCCCGGCGCCAAGGTGAAGATCACCGGTCCGGTGGGCAAGGAAATGCTCCTGCCTGAAGACGAGGAGGCCAACATCATCATGCTGGCCACCGGCACCGGCATCGCGCCGATGCGCACCTACCTGCGCCGGATGTTTGAGCCCGCCGAGCGCGAGAAGAACGGTTGGAACTTCCGCGGCAAGGCGTGGTTGTTCATGGGTGCACCCACCACCGCCAACCTGCTCTACGACGACGATTTCAACCGCTACGAGCGTGAGTTCCCCGAGAACTTCCGCTACACCAAGGCCATCAGCCGCGAGCAGAAGAACGCCAACGGCGGCCGGATGTACATCCAGGACCGCGTCAGCGAGAACGCCGATGAGATCTTCGCGATGATCGAAGACCCCAAGACCCACGTCTACATGTGCGGTCTGCGCGGCATGGAGCCCGGCATCGACGAAGCCATGACCACGGCCGCTGCGGCCAAGGGTCTGGATTGGTCCGAACTGCGTCCCAAGCTCAAGAAAGCCGAGCGCTGGCACGTCGAGACCTACTGAGCCAACGCCTCAGGTCAGCCTTTGCTCAAAAGCCCGCCTCGGCGGGCTTTTTTTGTGACGTCCGGATGCGTCCCCCAGTCAACGCCGTTAAACCTGGGGGACGCGCGCATCGCCCATGCCGGCCCAGCAAACCAACCCTCTGCGGGTAGGCCTTCGACAAGAGCGTGTCATCTCACCCCAGTGCCTGGTGATCTTTGGCGCGAGCGGTGACCTCACCCATCGCAAGTTGATCCCGGCGCTGTTCGAGCTGTTCCGCCAACGCCGATTACCAACGGAGTTCGCCATCCTGGGCTGCGCCCGCAGGCCCTGGAGTGATGAGGACTTCCGCGGGCGCATGGCCGAGGCGATGGCCAGCGAAATCCAACAGCACCAGAGCGCCTGGGAGCAATTCAGCGGCTGCCTCTTCTACGAGCCGGTGGACCTGCAGAAGGACGAAGACGTCGTCAAATTGGGGACGCGACTCGAGGCCCTCGATCGGCTCAAGGCCACCCGCGGCAACCGAACCTTCTATCTCTCGGTGTCACCGGCCTACTACGGCAGTGGTTGCCGGGCCCTGGCCAACGCCGGTCTCCTCCAGGATCCCGGCCGAAGCCGGGTGGTGATCGAGAAACCCTTTGGCACGGACTACAGCAGCGCCCAAACCCTGAACCGCATCGTCCAAAGCTGCGGCAAGGAATCCCAGATCTTCCGAATCGACCACTACCTGGGCAAAGAGACCGTCCAGAACATCCTGGTGTTGCGCTTCGCCAACGCCATCTTTGAGCCGATCTGGAACCGGAATTACATCTCCAGCGTCCAGATCACAGCGGCGGAAACCGTCGGCGTGGAAGAGCGGGCCGGGTACTACGAAACCAGTGGTGCCCTGCGGGACATGGTGCAGAACCACCTCACCCAAATGCTGGCCCTCACCGCAATGGAAGCGCCCGGGCACTTCGACCCGGAGGCCATTCGCAACGAGAAAGCCAAGGTGCTGCAGGCGGCCCGGCTCGCCAATGAAGACGAGCCCTGGAAATGCTGCGTGCGCGGGCAATACAGCCGCGGCGGCAGTCCGGCCAGTCCCCTAGCGGGCTACCGGGAGGAACCGGGGGTGAATCCCGACAGCACCACCGAAACCTATGTGGCGATGAAGCTGTTCATCGACAACTGGCGCTGGCAAGGGGTGCCCTTCTACCTGCGTACGGGCAAACGTCTACCCAAACGCCTCTCAGAAGTTGTGCTGACCTTCCGCAAGGCTCCCGTGCAGCTCTTTGATGCGGCGGGTGGCACCCCGACCGCCAACCAACTGGTGCTGCGGATCCAACCGGATGAAGGCGCTGGCTTTGTCTTTGACGTCAAAGCACCCGGCTCGGGCATGCGCAGCCGACCGGTGGACATGCACTTCAGCTACGAGGAGAGCTTCGGTGAGCCCTCCGATGAGGGCTATGTCCGCCTTCTGGCCGACGCGATGCTCGGCGATCCCACCCTCTTCACCCGCAGTGATGAGGTGGAGGCCGCCTGGAGGCTCTACACCCCCTTGCTGGAACTGATTGAGGACGCCCCAGCCCGCCTGCCGGTCTACCCCTACGAAGCCCGGACCTGGGGTCCCGCCGCCTCCGATTCCCTCCTGGCCGAGGACGGCCTGATGTGGCGACGCCCGTAATTCCTGCTTTTCGACGTTCTGTTCTTCAGCACTTGCCATGGCTCCCCAACTCACCCTCCAGGCCCCCATCGAGATGGCTCCCCAGGAGGTCCCGGACTATCTCAACCGGCTCTGGAGTGACCATCTCAAGGACTCCAGCGGCGCCTCCACCTTCACCCTGGTGGTGTGGGAGCCCTCCTGGCTGCAGCAGCAGCTGATTCGAACCGGCCGTGCGGATGGTCCCTTGAGCGGGCTGCTCAACGATCAACTGCTGGAGGCCGCACGACGGGCGAGCAGCGAGCTGGGTCTTCCCACCGGCACGGCTCCCACCGCGCCCCAGGTGGCCTGGGCCCTCGGGCAAGAGCCCGGGCAACACAGCGCCGAGGATCTACGCGGGCAATTCGTTGACCGTGCCATCAGCGCCCACCAACCCCGGCGCCTGATCACCCTGGCCCCCACCCTGGCGGCGGATCAGCAGTTGCAGTCGATGGTGGCGGCCTACTGCCCCCTGCCGGAAGAGCGCGGCACCACGAGCGATGCCTGCGGTGATGTGGTGGTCCTGCGGGGTGGCATGGGAGCGATGTCCCATGGCTTGTCGATGCTCCAGGAGCTGATCCCCTCAGACCTGCCCTGCTGGGTCTGGTGGAACGGGAGCATGGATGAATCACCCGAGCTCCTCGAAGGGTTGGCAACCGTGCCGCGCCGTTTGGTGGTGGACAGCTCCATCGGCGAGCCCAGGCGCTGCCTCGATCTACTGGCCCAGCGCATTGCCCTCGGCCAGGCCGTCAACGACCTCAACTGGCTGCGGCTGCGGACCTGGCGGGAATCGCTGGCGATGGTCTTTGACCCCCCGAGCCGCCAGAGCGCCCTCGATCAGGTGGTTCAACTGGATATCGATGTCGAAGGGCAGCATCCGGTCAAAGGACTGCTGCTGGCCGCCTGGATTGCCGATCGGCTCGGCTGGCACCTGGTGAGCAGCTTCTGGATCGATGGTTCCAGCCCAGCGGAGCGAGGGATCGGGGCTGAATTTCAGCGCTCCGATGGCCAAAGCGTTCAGTTCCGCCTGATGCCCGTCCCAGTCGGCATGAGCAAGGTCCATCCCGGGGCCCTGGTCGGCCTGCGCCTGATCTGCGCCCCGCCGAACCGCTCGCCCCTCTGCGTGATCCTCTGCTCGGAATCAGGAGGCTGCATGCGTCTGGAGGCCGGTGGCGTCGCCTCGATGGAACTGGCCGAGGAGGTCGTGCCCCTGCCCAACGAAAGCGAGGAGATGGAAATGGCCCGCCTGCTGGGGGGAGGACATGACAGCACCAACCCCCTGATGGCCGCAGCCGTCGCCCTGGCTGCCAAGCTGCTGCCCAGTTAGGACGCACCATGCCCTGCCTGATTGCCGCTCCTGCCAGCGGCAGCGGCAAGACCCTGGTCAGCCTCGCCCTCGCCGCCCTGGCGCGTCGCCGCGGCCTCAGCCTGCAGACCTTCAAGGTGGGGCCGGACTACCTGGACCCCCAGCTGTTGTCCCTGGCCAGTGGCCGGGCCTGCCGGAACCTCGACGCCCTGCTCTGCGGCGAAGACTGGCTACGGCAGAGCTTCCAGCGCCACGGCAGTCAAGGGGATCTCTGCCTGGTGGAGGGGGTGATGGGCCTCTTCGATGGCAAGGGTCCCTCCGCCGAGGGGAGTTCCGCCCACGTGGCTGCGCTGTTGCAGCTCCCGGTGGTCCTGGTGGTGGAGGCCAGCCGGCAGGCCGGCTCCCTCGCCGCCCTGGTGCGGGGCTTCCGGGACCATGACCCGCAGCTGAGCATCGCCGGGGTGGTGCTCAACGGGGTGGGCAGTGCCCGCCACGAAGCCCTGCTGCGGGAGGCCCTGGCCTCGATCGCCATGCCGGTGCTTGGGGCCCTGCCCCGGCACACCAGCCTGGAATTGCCCTCGAGGCACCTGGGTCTGCTGCCCGCCCATGAACTGGAGGATGTACAGACGCGACTGGAGGCCTGGGCGGAACTGGCCCAGGAGCATCTCGACCTCGAGCAGCTCTGGCCGCTGCTAAGCGCGCCGCCCCCCGCCGAACCCGCGCCACCGCCAGCCCCACCCGGGGGATGGCCTTCAGAGGCACCGATCAAGGTGGCCCTGGCCAGCGATGCCGCCTTTCACTTCCGCTACCCCGAAGCAATCGAGCTGCTGGAGCAGAACGGATTAACCGTCGAGGCCTGGTCGCCGTTAGCGGATGAACCCCTCCCTTCGGATTGCCGTGGCGTGATCCTGCCGGGGGGCTATCCGGAACTGCATGCAGGCAGCTTGAGTGCGAGCCAACGCAGCCTCAGCGCCCTACGGCAGGCGCGGGCCATGGGGCTCCCGATCTACGCCGAATGCGGTGGGTTGCTGCTGCTCGGGCGCGGCCTGGAGGACCAACAGGGCGTCCTGCATCCCATGGCGGATCTGCTGCCCTTTCAGGCGCGGCGCGGGAGCTTGAGCCTGGGCTATCGCCAAGCCTCCCCGCTGGGCGATGGACTGGTGCTGCGCCAAGGCGAGACGCTCTGGGGGCACGAGTTTCACCGCTGGCAGCTCGACGCTGAGAATGTCGAGGAATCAAGCCTTTGGCAGCTGGAGGGCTGGGGAAGTCCGGCCCGCCGAGAAGGCTGGGGCGATGGCCAGCTCCATGCCAGCTGGCTACACCTGCATTGGGGGGGCTGCCCGGCGATCCCGCAGCGCTTTGCCGCCGCCGCCCGCCAGGTCTCACCACTGGTCCCTGATTAACCATGGCCGCCTTGCACCTTTGGCTGTTGCGCCACGGCGCCACCGAATGGGCACTGAATGGACGCCACACCGGCAACACCGATCTCCCCCTGCTGCCCCAAGGCGAAGCGGAAGCGCGGGGACTCGCGCCGGTTCTGGCCCAGCACCGCTTTACCGCCGTCTTAAGCAGCCCCCTGCAACGGGCCAGACGCACCTGTGAACTGGCCGGCCTGGGCGAGCAGGCCCAGATCGAACCCGATCTCAAGGAATGGGACTACGGCGACTACGAGGGGCTGACCACCGCCGTGATTCGCGAGAGCGTCCCGGACTGGACCGTCTTCAGCCACCCCTGCCCAGGGGGAGAGAGCAGCGATCAGGTGCAGCAGCGCTGTGAGCGGGTGATTGCCCGTGCCAGCGCATACGCCAGCGGTGCACCAGGGGAGCGCTGTGACGTGGCGCTCTTTGCCCATGGCCACATCCTGCGCAGCCTCGCGGGGTGCTGGCTGGGGCAGGGCCCCGCCGGCGGCGCCCGACTGGTGCTGGGTACCGGCAGCTTCTGCGTTCTGGGCTACGAGCGTCAGACCCGCGCCCTGATCCACTGGAATGCCCCAGCCCAACCGGCCTAAAGCCGGCCGTGGCCGAAAGCCAAAACCCATGCCACCTTGAAGACACCAGGCCTTCGCAGGGGGGGGTGGATGACGCGGGATGACAGCCCACAACGCCAGTCAGGGACACCGGGCTGGCTGATTGCCGACACACGGCCAATCAGCCGAGGAAACCGCAGCGCCAAAGTGCGGCAATGGGTGCGCCAGGAGCAGCGCCACAACAGCCAAAGCGCGCTTCGGATTGAGCGCTGGCAGCTGCAGATCCGAGGCCATGTGCAAGGCGTCGGCTTCCGTGAAAGTTGCAGCCGCATGGCCAAAGACCTCGACCTCAGCGGCTGGGTGAGGAATTGCCCGGACGGCTCCGTGGAAGTGCAGGCCGAGGGCCAGCCCCATCATCTGACCCAATTGCGCCTCTGGTGTGAACGGGGTCCCAGGGAGGCGGAGGTGCTGAGCGTGAACCAAAGCCAGCTCCCGCCCCTCAAGGAAGACTGGTTCGAAATTCGCCGTTAGATGACCAATGGCACCCTCTGGGCCGAGTTGCTGGCCTACGGCAGTGGGATCGCCCTGAGCCCGCTGCATATCGGCCTGCTGCTGCTGCTCCTGCTCGGGCCAAACCCGCTGCGGCGCGGCGGGCTGCTCGTGCTCGGCTGGATGCTCACCGTCACCGCCATGGTGGTGCTGCTGCTGACCGTGGGCCATGGCCTCCTGCTCACGATGGAGAAAGGCACCAGCCATCGCACAGGCTTGGATTTGCTCGCGGCCGGTGCCTTGCTGGCCCTGGGGCTCAAAGAATTACTGGATCGCAAAGAAGACGGTGCCGAGGCCCCCGGCTGGACCCGTCAGCTCGATCGCTTCTGCGCCATGCCCCTGCCGTTGCTGCTGGGGGTGAGTTCAGCCCTGGAGGTCATCAGCCCCGACGATCTCTTCCTCTTCGCCAAAGCCGCCTCAGCCCTGCTGTCCTCTGGGCTGAGCCAACTGCAAGAGACGCTCTACACCGGCGGCTTCGCCCTGGCCTGCAGCACGGCGCTCCTGCTGCCCTTCCTCGCGGTGCTCATCGGCCGCGACCAGGTGTTGCCCCTGCTCGAGCGCGGTAAAACCCTGCTGTTCAACAAGGGGGATCTGCTGGTGGGGGGGCTGAGCTTGGTCTTGGCGGGCTACCTCGGCTGGCAGGGCATCGAAGGCTTGCAGCTCAGCTAGCACCCTTGAGCCAGCGGCTCCAGCGATCACGCTCCTGGGTGGCCCCGGCACTGGCCAGACGCTGATCGGCACTGAGCCAAACCGCCTGCGAGGCCCGGCTGACCGCCACATAGACCAACTGGCGCCGCAGGGTGTCATCACTGGGCCAGAAGACGTCACCGGCGATGAAGACCTCGCCAAAGGTGCTGCCCTGGCTGCGGTGCACCGTCAGCACCGCAGCGGGACCCAGGGAGGCGAAGGCATCGCGCACCAGGAAATAACGCCGCCAGAGACTGCGGCCCTGCTGCTTGCCGGCTTCCCGGGCCTGGAGGCGCAGGGAGCGCATGACCCCATCGAGGGCTTGGCGTCCGGCACTGCCCACCGGCGGGAGGAGACGCAGGGTGAGCCGGGTCTCGCCAGCCTCCACCTCGGCATTGAGGGTGTCGATCACGGCCGGCGTCAGGCCGTCGCCGCTGCCCACCCCAAAGTCCGCCAGGTCACAGCGCTCGGGGGTGACATCCCGCACCACCAATTCACGGTTGGAGCCGAGCAGCATGTCGGGCTCCTCCGCGGCCTCCTCCCCGGCCCGGCACGCCGGGGCCATCACCGCCGAGCGGGTCATCAAGACCTCCCCCGGCAGGACGGGGAGCTGGTCGGCCATCTCGCCATGGATGGCGCGGCGGGCCAGCGGAACCAACTGCTCCAGGGCCCGGTTCGTGTAGCAAAGAATCCTGGCGTGATCGGGGTTGTCGAGCTCCGCCCCGCGCTTCAGGGCCGCCTGGGCCGCCTCCAGCCACTGGGAGCGGGGCAAGACCGCCACCTGCCCCTGGGGGTCACGAACCAGCCCCAAGGCGGGGGGCTGACGGCAGGGAAGATCACCACTGCGCAGACCGGTGGCGAGCTGCAAGACCGGACCTTGATGGCGCACCACCTCGGTCAAGCTGGCGTTGACGCAGCGGCCCATCGAGAACACCGGGCTCTGCGGCTCCCCCACGGGCGGCAACTGGGCCGGATCGCCGACAAAGACCAAGCGGGTCTTGAAGGGGTGGGCGCAGCGCAGGGCAATCTCCAGGAGGGCGCTGTCGACCATCGAGGCCTCGTCGATCAGCACCAAGGAGAGGTTCTCGAGGGAGCCAGCGGTCTGCTCGGTTTCTTCGCACCGTTCCAGATCCCCCTGGCGCTTGAGCTTCAGCCGCAGCAAACGGTGGATGGTGCTCGGGTACCAGGTGGGCTGAAGACCAGCCCAGGACAGCTGCTGCCGCAGAACGCCCACCGCCTTGTGGGTGGGGGCCACCACGGTCCAACACCAATCCCTCTGCTCCACCAGGGCCAGCAGGTGGCAGGAGAGGAAGGTCTTCCCGGTGCCAGCAAAACCACTGAGGACAAACGGAGTGCCGTCGTAGGGGGCCTTGAGCCACTGCTCAAACGCCTCGGTCGCCGCCGTTTGGCCGCTGGTCAGCCCCCCCTCAGCCAATCGCCATCCAGCCCCAGTGCTGGGCCAGGGTCAAGGGAGAGCCCACCAGCACCAGCCCCGGTAGGGAAACCAGGGGGCCCATCAGGCTGCCGACCAGCACCTCCAAGGGGGTGTGGCCGAGCTTCTCCTTGAGCGGCGCCTGCTCCTCCCCCCCATCACTCAGGGCATTCACGCGGGCTGCCGTGAGCCCGGCGGAATAGCGGACGTGGGAGGCGTCATAGAGGACCACGAAGCACATGGTCGCCGCCAGGGCAAACAGGCCGGAATCAAACCCCTGCTGCCAGCCCAGAGCGGCGGCGGTCCCGGTCAGCAAGGCCGAATGGCTCGAGGGCATGCCACCGGTCTCGACGAGCACCTTTGGGTTCCAGCGGCGGTGCACCACCAGCTCAATCACCAGCTTGGAGAACTGGGCCGTGCCACAGGCGGCGAGCCCCCACCACAGGGCCCCGTTGTCCAAAAGAGCGTTCATCGATCGCGGCTGGTGATGTAGTCCGCCAGGGCCAGCAGCGGAGCCGCCGAGCCATTGCTGTTAAACGGCTCCAGCGCTTGCTTGGCTTCCGCCACCAGGGCATCAGCCCGCTGGCGGGACTCCTCAAGACCAAGGAGCTTGGGATAGGTGGTCTTATCGGCCGTCAGGTCCTTGCCGGCGGTCTTGCCCAGCACTTCGCTGCTGGCGGTGACATCAAGGATGTCGTCAATGATCTGGAAGGCCAGACCGATCCCGCGGGCATAGGTGGTCAGGGCCGCCAGCAGGGCCTCGGAGGCGCCGGCAATCAGGGCGCCGGTCAGCACGCAGGAGCGCAGCAGCGCTCCGGTTTTGTGGAGATGGATGTACTCGAGGGTCTCGAGGTCAACGTCCTTGCCTTCGCACTCCAGGTCCACCACCTGACCGCCCACCAGGCCGGGGGCACCGGAGGCCAAAGACAGCTCGCCCACCACCTTGATCAACTGCTCGGCAGGCACCCCAGGGCTGCGCAGCGCCACCATCTCAAAGGCGCGGGTCAGCAGGGCATCCCCAGCAAGGATCGCGTTGGCTTCGCCGTAGACCTTGTGGTTCGTCGGCATCCCCCGGCGCAGGTCGTCGTTGTCCATGGCCGGCAGGTCGTCATGGATCAGCGACATGGTGTGGATCATTTCCAGAGCCACAGCCGTCGGCATCGCCAAGGCCGCATCACCGCCGGCCAACTCGCAGGCCGCCAAGCAAAGGATGGGACGCAGGCGCTTGCCCCCCGCCAGGAGTGAGTAGCGCATGGCCTCCCGCAGGCTCTCGGGGCGCTCCGGCCCCAGGGAGCCATCGAGGGCCTGCTCCACCTGCTGCCGGGA
This sequence comes from Vulcanococcus sp. DEBay_Sum29NL08_54, assembly GCF_017859255.1. Classification (NCBI taxonomy): domain Bacteria; kingdom Bacillati; phylum Cyanobacteriota; class Cyanophyceae; order Synechococcales; family Synechococcaceae; genus Vulcanococcus; species Vulcanococcus sp. DEBay_Sum29NL08_54. The sequence goes on along the minus strand of NZ_JAFMNJ010000008.1, from coordinate 55,988 downwards.
TGACTCCAGGTAGGCAGCGAAATCAAAGTGGCCCGGCTCCCCCGTGGAGGTGCTGTCAGTCGTCGTCACCGCCGCGCTCATGGGAGATCTGGGCCCAGGGCCATCGCTCGGGCGGATTCTCTCAGGCCGCGCCCCGCTATGGGAGCAAATCCGCCAAGGGCTGATCCAAACCGCAGCGTTGACACCAACTGGCAACGGTGTTGACCAGCAGGAGGGTCACGGTCATCGGACCGACGCCGCCCGGGACGGGGGTGATGGCGCTGGCGATCGGCTCGACCTCGTCAAAACGCACATCACCACACAACTTGGCCTTCGCGCCCGGCTCGCTGGGCAAGCGGTGAATCCCCACATCAACGACCACAGCGCCTGGCTTGACGTGCTCGGCGCCAATCATCCGGGGACGTCCAGCGGCCACCACCAGCACATCGGCCTGACGGGTGAGTTCCGCCAGGTCCTTGGTGCGGGAATGGCCAATGCTCACCGTGGCGTTGGCCGCCTGCAGCATCAGGGCCATGGGCTGCCCCACCAGGATGCTGCGGCCGACCACCACGGCCCGCTTGCCCGAGAGCTCAACGCCACCCGCCGCAAGCAGGGCCATGACGCCGGCGGGGGTGCAGCTGCGGGGGCCGGGCTCCCCCTTCAGCAGGCGGCCGAGGTTGAGGGTGTGCAATCCATCGGCATCTTTTTCGGGATCGATCGCCGCCAGGAGGGGACCTTCGTCCAGTCCGTCCGGCAGCGGCAGCTGCAGCAGGATTCCATCGACCGCAGGGTCGGCATTGAGGCGTTGGATCGTGCTCAAGACCTCCGCCGCCGGGGTCTCGGCGGGCAAATGGGCGCCCAGGTTGGTGATGCCAATGCGACTGCAGGCCTTCTCTTTATTGGCGACATACACACCGCTGGCCGGGTCATCCCCCACCCGCAGCACCGCCAGGCCCGGGGGCCGGCCGGCCTGGGCGAGACGTTCGGCCACGACGCGCTCGAGGCGCTCTTCCAACGCAGCTGCCAATTGACGGCCGTCGAGACGCTGAGCCATGGCGAGGGGCAGGCAATCTCCTCTCAGCATGCAACGGCAGGGCTAGCGTGGGGACCTGTCATGCCCTCGCCGTGACTCGCCTGAGCACCGTGCCCCAGCTCTGGCGAAGGCTCCAGCGTCTCTGGAGGCAGTTGTTGCGGCTGGAGATGCCGCGTCAGGTGCTGACGCCCTGGAAGCGCGGCGCGAGCGCAGGCGTCGTCCTGATGGCCCTGGTGGTGGCCCTGGTCTCCAGCTGGCCCTGGTTGGTGGAGCCGAGCCTGCGGCCGGGCATCCCTGCACCCTTCACCGCGAAAGCGCCGAAGGCCGCCACGGTGGTGGACTCCGATGCCCTGGAGCAGCGCCGCTCCCAACTGGGCCTTCGGACCTATGTCCAGGTGGTGGATGAGCGCCAAAGCCAAGACCTGGAGGCGCGGCTGGAGCGCCAACTCGAAGCCGTCAACCGTCTTGCTGCGAGCGATCAAGAGCAGGTCGCTCCAATCGACATCAACCCACAGGAGCGGGCTTGGCTGAGGCGCTCCAGTCGCCGGCAGCTCCTGCGCTGGGAGCAGGAACTGCGTCAGGCCCAATCGCGGATGTTGCGCCAAGGGGTGGTCGGCAACGTCGCCCGGCAACAGCTGGTGAAAGCGGCCCGCCATCAATTGGAGGGAATGCAGGAGCCGGAGCTGGGCCTCGGCGCACGCCTGATCGCCAATTCCCTGCAGGGGCGCACCAACCTCCGCATCGACCCGGCCCTCAGCCAGCGGATGTTGGAGGACCTGCTCACCCAGCAGGGGATCCCCACCATTCAAGTCAGGAAGGGTGAACTGATCGCCCGGCAGGGAGAACCGATCAGTCAGCAGGCCTATGCGGTCCTCGACTACTTCGGCCTGGTGAACCGGCGCCCCCTGATTGGCGCCTGGTTGCAGCACTTCGCGGAAGCCCTGGCCGCCTCCAGCGTGATGGTGCTGCTGATCCGCAACCGCCGGGTCAGCCTGGAGCCCCGTCAGGCGCTCCTCGCCCTGGGCCTGCTGGCGCTCGTCCAAGGCCTGAAGCTCTGGCTGGGTGCAGCCGCCAGCCCCCTGGCACTGCTCGTTCCGCCGACGCTCCTGCTCGCCCAGGGACTGGGAACCACCGCCGGACTGGCCTGGCTGGCGATGGCCAGCCTGCTCTGGCCGCTTCCCCTCTCTCCCTTTTTTGACCAGCGGATTTTGATCGCGGCGGCCGTGGCCGCCATCACCGCCGTTCTGGCGGATCGCCAACGCAACCGCGCCCAGCTGCTGCAGCTGGCCCTGCTGGTGCCACTGGGTGCGCTCCTGGCTGAATGGTTGCTGCTGCAGCTGGAGCTCTTCCGCGGTGTTCGGGAGGGGGGCCTCCCGATCGGATCGGACCTCACCGGAGAAGCGCTGGTGCTGGGCGGGCTGCTGCTGGGGGTCCTGCTGATCGGCCCGATGGTCGAGAGCTTCTTTGACCTCCTGACCCGCAGCCGCTTGATGGAATTGGCGGATCTGGAGCGGCCACTGCTGCGGCGTCTCTCCTGCGAAGCCCCGGGCACCTTCGAGCACACCTTGATGATCTGCGGCCTAGCCGAAGAGGGGGCCCGCTCCATCGGCGCCGACATCGACTTGACCCGCACGGGGGCGCTGTATCACGACGTGGGCAAACTCCATGGCCCCCAGTGGTTCATCGAAAACCAAGAGGGGGGCGACAACCCCCACGACCAACTCGATGACCCCCAACTGAGTGCGGGGATCCTCCAGGCCCACGTGGATGAGGGCCTCAAGTTGGCGAAGCGCTACCGGCTGCCCAAACCCCTGGCGGACTTCATTCCTGAGCACCAGGGCACGTTGAAGATGGGCTACTTCCTCCATGAAGCCCGCCGGCGTGATCCCCAGATCCGCGAGGAGGATTACCGCTACCGCGGTCCAACACCCAGGAGCCGGGAGACGGCGGTGTTGATGCTGGCCGATGGCTGCGAGGCGGCCCTGCGCTCGCTCCCCCCCGACACCAGCGAAACCCAGGCCCGCGATGTGGTGCGCAGCATCGTCGAGGCCCGCTGGCGCGATGGCCAACTCACAGACAGCGGCCTGACCCCTGCAGAGTTGGAGCTGTTGGTCCGCGCCTTCGTTCGGGTGTGGCGGCGGATGCGCCATCGCCGCATTCCCTATCCAATCCCCGCCCGCAAGAGTTTCAGCGCCTGATGTCCTCCAACCGCTGGCAGAACGCCTGGTTCCCCGTGGCGTTCCTGCGCGACCTGGACCGCGACCGCCCCACCCCCTTCACCCTGGTGGGGCAAGACCTGGTGCTTTGGTTCGACCGCCAAGCCGATGAGTGGAGGGCGTTTGCGGATGTCTGCCCCCACCGGCTGGTGCCCCTTTCGGACGGCCGTCTCAACGCCGCCGGAGAACTGGAGTGTCCCTATCACGGCTGGAGTTTTGACGGGTCGGGGCGCTGCACACTGCAGCCCCAGGCGGAACCGGGCAGCAGCATCAGTGGCCGCAGCCACTGCCGCAGCTACGCCACGGCCTGCGCCCAGGGGTTGTTGTTCGTCTTCAGCGGGCCAAGCGAGCAGGCAAGGGAGCAGCCCCTACCGCTGGTCCCGGTTCTCGATGAGGCCGGCTGGGTGGTGCAGGACACCTTCCGGGATCTGCCGATGGATGCCCTGACCCTGCTGGAGAACGTGCTCGACGCCAGCCACGTTCCCTTCACCCACCACGCCACCGTTGGCCGCCGAGAGAACGCGGCCCCCGTCGCACTGGCCCTAACGGGGTTCGATCGCGACGGCTTTACGGGACTGTGGGAGGAGGGCCCCAGACGCGGAAAGCTCGGGAGTCAACACACCCGATTCCTGGCCCCGGGGCTGATGTGGCACGACCTCACCGCCAAAGGGTTCGCCCGCATCCTCACGGTCGTCTATGCCGTCCCCACCCGTCCTGGGGAATGCCGATTGATCGCCCGCTTTCCCTTTCAATTCAGCTCCCCCTGGCCGGGACGCCTGCTGCGGCTGCGCCCCCAATGGCTCCAGCACATCGGCAACCACACGGTGCTGGAAGACGACCAGCTCTTCCTGCACTGGCAGGAGCGGGTCATCGAACAGCGGGGCGGCCGCCATGACGCCCTGCGCCAGTACCACCTCCCCACCCAGGCGGATCTCTACGTCAGAGCACTGCACGACTGGGTCAATCGCTACGGCGGCGAGCCATTCCCAGGCCAACCGCTACCGCAGCGGCAAAACCGCCAGGCCTTGATGGAGCGGTTTGAGGCCCACACCCGCCATTGCCGCAGCTGCGCCGGCGCCGATCGGCGGCTGAAGCGCCTGCAGCCGCTCTGCTGGATTCTGGTGGCCCTTGCAGGACTGGGCGCGGCCTGGAGTGGTCCGGGCTGGGCAGGCGGCATCGCCCTCGCCTTCGGCGTTGCCCTGGCCTTAGCGGCCTGGCGCATTCGGCGCTGGCGCCAGCTGCTGCGCTTTGGCAGCGGGCTGCCCCCCCGCAACCACTAGGGCAAGACAAACGGAACGGGAGAGTCGAAGTGCATCCAGCGGCCATCGCTTGGATGACTGAACTCCAGGCCGCAGGCATGCAAGTGCAAGCGCGCCGCAGAACGCTCGCCGTAGAGGGGATCACCCAAGATCGGATGCCCCAGCGCCTGCAGATGCACACGCAGCTGATGGGAGCGTCCCGTCAGGGGCTGCAACGCCAAGCGACTGCAGCTGGAGTGCTGAGACGACAGGCGCCAGTGGGTTCGGCAGGGTTTACCGGCGGGGTCGACGCCATAGAGCGGAGGCCTGTGTTGTCGCTTGGCGATCGGATGATCAATCCAGCCCTCCTCGCCATCGGGCACGCCGGAGACATCGGCGACGTAGCGCTTCTCAACCCGCCGCTCGGCAAAGGCCTGGCTCAAGGCGCGGTGGACCAGCGCTGAACGGGCGACGACGATCAAACCGGAGGTGTCCCGGTCGAGGCGATGCACCAAACGGGCTTCGGGCCACTCGGACTGGACGGCCGTGATCAAGGAATCCGACAGCTCGGGGCCTAGGCCGGGTTGGGACAACAGGCCGCTGGGTTTCTCGAGCACCAGCAAGGCCGGATCCTCGTAGACCAACCAAAGCGGATCAAACAACGCAGGCAAGAACGCTCGACCCTGGCCACACTGGCCCTAGTAGTAGCCGGGCCATGGCACTCGATCAGTTCAAACGGGCGCTCTCCGCCCTGCTCGAGCAGGCCCCCGAGGATCCCCTCGAGCGCGATGAATACTTCGAGCTGAACACCCTCCCCAGCTACGGCGGCAGCGGCTTTGAAGTCGTGATCTGCGATGAAGAGCACGAGATCTTCGCCGTGATCTACACCGATCGCCTGTTCGACGAGGGGGAAGAGGGCCAGGAGGCGGTTGAAGCACTCGTGCCCCCATTCCTTGAGGCCGCCTACGGCCTGACGCCCGAGGAGTGGCAAAGCACCGAACCGTTTGATCTCGGCTGGCGGAGCCGCGAATACCTCTGGTTCATGGAATTCAGCGTGCCCGGGCTCAAACCCACCTGCAGCTACTGAGGCTCAAGCGCTCCACTGGAGCAGCTGCAGCTCACTGGCGCGCCGGCTGATCAAGACCAACTGATCACCATCGACCGCCACAGGAAGCCCCGTCACCCGGCGCAGTTGTTGGCGATCCACCAAGGCCACACCACAGGTCTCCACCAGCAGCGCGGGCATCAACCCAGGCCCACCCCGCATGCCCAAGAGATCCAAGGCCTGACGGACGGCACGGGCCGAGGTGTCGGCTCCCAGCCGCTCCACCAGCTGAGGCCAAAGATGGTTCACCGGCTCAAAGCCAGAGAGATCGACGTCAAACACCTGCATCGATTCACTGTCTGCCGCCGGCTGGACCGCGGTCAAGCCCGGTTCAGTTGGACGTAGTGCGGGGCATAGAGAAACACCCGCTCCCCCAGACGCACCTGTTGGGCATCCAAGGCCACCGCTGCACCCGCCAGAAAATCGACGGCCCGCTGCAGCTGGTCTTCGGCCAAGGCGCTGAAGTTCACCACAACCGTGGCCTGATCACGCAGGGCCGTAATCGCCTCTTGAACCGCATCAAAGCTGGGCGGATGGATCACGATCACCTCCGGCCCCCAGCCGGGAGCGTCCTGCTCCGATGGCGGAAGAAATGGATCCATCAGCCGCTCGGCTCTTCAGAGGATTCAGGTTCCTCCTGGGGGCGGAAACGCTCGAGCATTTCGGCCGTGGGATGAATCGTCTCCAGAGCATCCTCGTTGTCCAGGAAGGCCTCAAAGGAGCGGAAGCGACAGATTGTGGGCTCGATCTCAGGGTCACTGCAGACCTCCTGCCAGCTCAGATGCTTCGGTCTGAGCTCCTGGAAATGGACCAAGGCCTCCTCCAGATCACCCGCGTCACCGCAGTTTTCCCCCTTCCAGAGCAACTCAAAAAAGGTCACGGCCCGTTGCGCTCGGTTGCCCTGAGCCTACGAAGAACCAAGCACAAAAAAAGCTGGACCACAGATGCGGTCCAGCCAGGAATCGAAGCCTTGTAGAGAGGGATCAGTCCTCTTCCGCCTCAGCGCCGGCGGGGATCAGCTTGATCTGCTTACGGCCGAGTTTGATCTCAAACTCATCGCCGGGCTCCAGACCCAGCAGCGCGGTGTAGGCCTTACCCACCAGCAGGTTGCCGTTGCCCTGAACCGTGGCCACATAGCTGAGCTTGCGGCCGCCCTTGCCGGTGCCACCACCGCCGCCGCCAATGCTGAGACCTTTGGCCTCCAGCAGAGCCTCATAGAAGGCAGTGAAGTTCAGACGCTCTGAACCATCTTTTTTGTTGCTGACATACCCGCAGGAGCGAACAAGATCAGACTTGCTGACATCACCCAACTCTTTGACCTTGGCGAGAAGATCAGATCCGGTCAGCATTGAATAGAAATTCGGTTGCGGGAAAGATAGCGGGCCAAGCCACACTCACCAAGGGGGATGGTGTGCATGAAGAGACATTGCACACTCAAGCAACATCAAACGACATCCCTAGCGTCAAACCAGACACAGGCGTTCACCATGTTCGTTGGCGAAGTTTTCCTCGAGAGTGTCTCGACCGGCGTCATCACAGCTGAAGAAATCGCCTGGATCACGGCAAAGCAAAGCCAGTTCGACCGTCAAGAAGAGGCGATGGCCCTCAAGCTGGGGCGCCTGCTCGATGAGGGCGTGATTCAAATCGGCTGCCGCATGCTCGGCGACCACGCCCGCTCGGCCTAGATCAATTCCGGATGACGGGGGTCCCCCTTAAACGGACCCTCAACGGCTGAGGTGATCCAACCGCCGTAGAAGCCACCCGGCTGGGGAATCACCAGCTCCTGATCAATCCAACAGCCATCCATCAGCGCGGGATAGAGCGCGATCCACCCTGCGATCGGCGCAAACGGGGCTGTGGGTTGGGTATAGGTCCAGGCCGCCTTGGGCAAGCAGCGATCGCCCACAACGATGTCGAAGTAGCTCGCGACCCCCTTCCACTCACAAAAGCTGCGTCCGCCAGCGGGCACCAAGGCACCGGCGGTAAACGCCTCCGCCGGCAGGTAGTAAGTGGGCGGATGGAAAGTTTCCAAGACGCGAAAACTCTGCTGGGTCTCCGCCAACAGTGCTCCGAGGGCCCGCACCTGAATGTGCTGTGCGGAAGCCTGCAGGGCAGGAGGCCTGGGGTAATCACAAACCCGTTCTGGAGTGGGTGCCATCAAGCTTCAGCCTCAACCAGGAATGAAGTTGCGTAATTTCCGAGCCTCTTCTCCGGCGCGGTGCTGGAGCTCGGCATCGCTGAGCTGCTCGTCCTCGCGCACCATGGCCGCAATCACGTCGGCCTCCTCGACCTGGAACTGACACTCCGCAGCCCAGCCCAGAAGTTCCGTCAGATCCATCGGCGTCTTCAGCCGTTCAGCCATCTGCGGCTGCGAGCGGGCATACGCAAGAAAGGCATCCAACTGCTGCAGCGACACGACCCTTTTTCGAAAGCACCGGTCTAACGGAACCCAGCCCTCGTCAAAGGACCGATCGCGCATCAAACTTGCCCCAGACGCGTGCATCGGCATGTCCACCCCCCTCCCCCAATGGATGCGCCTGCTCGGTGCGGGGCTCACGGGGCTGCTGGCCGTGCTGTTTGTCGTGGTGCTGCAACAGACCCGTGAACAGGGTCAACGGCTGCAGCAACTGCAGGACAAGGTGCAGACCATCGAAAACGCCAACGACCTGGAGCGCACCAACGCCCTGGAAGAGCAACTGCGCTCGACGGTGGAGCGGCTGCAGGCCCTGGAGGGCATCGAGCAAAAAGTCCAGAGCCTCAGCAGCCAAGTCCAGACCCTGCGGGATCTGCAGCGGTCCCGCTCCTCACTCTTCCCCTATGAGTCAGGCGGGCCTTCGCGCCCCCTGCCTGCGCTTCCGCAGCTGCCTTAATGGCGGCCGCTCAACGCTTCGATCAGATCCAGACACCGGTCATCCCCGTGATGGCCCAGTTGATCGCGGCCACCCCAGGAACCCTCTCCCTCGGACAAGGCGTGGCCCCCTGGGCGCCACCGGAGGAGGTGCTCCAGGCCATGGCGGCGGCACTGCGCAACGATCCCGACCTGCATCGCTATGGACCGGTGGCCGGGGATCCAGAGCTTCGCGCCGAGCTACGGCACTGGCTTGAGCAGCAACACCAGATCGACTGCAGCGCCAGCGAGATCCTGATCACAGCCGGCAGCAACATGGCCTTTCAGGCGGTGGTGCAGGCGCTGTGCGATCCAGGGGATGAGGTCATCCTCCCGGTCCCCTACTACTTCAACCACGAGATGGCGGTCCGCATCGCCGGAGGACATCCGAGGGCGGTTGAGGCGGGGGTCATCCCTGATCCCGCTCTGCTGGAGGAGGCCATCACGGAGCGAACTCGGGCGATCGTGACCGTCTCACCCAACAACCCCAGCGGCGCGATCGTTCCGCGGCCGGTTCTTGCGGCTATCAATCAGCTCTGCGCCCGCCGCGGCCTGATCCACATCAGCGATGAGGCCTACGCCCTGTTCCATTACGGAGCGGAGCGCCCCTGGAGCCCCGGTGCCGCAGCCGGCAGCGGCGGGCACACCATCACCCTGGGATCCCTCTCCAAAAGCCATGGCATGGCGGGCTACCGCATCGGCTGGGCCGTGGTGCCGCCGGAGCTGATGTCAGCCCTGACCAAGGTGCAGGACACCTCCTTGATCGGGCCGCCCAAGCTGAACCAATGGGCCGCCCGGGCCGCCTTAGCCGTGGGACCCCAGTGGTGCCGGGAGAAGATCCAGACCCTTGCGGAGCGGCGGGAGCAGGTCCTCGCTGCCCTTGGGCCAGGGGCCTCCAAGCGCCCCTGGCGTCTGTTGAACCAACCGGAAGGTGCCTTTTACGCCCTGCTTGAACTGGACAGCAGCCTGAGCGCAGACCAGGTGATGAAGCGCCTCATCGTTGACCATCAAGTAGCCCTGGCCAGCGGCAGCAGCTTTGGGCTGAAGGGTGCCTGCCTGCGGCTGAGTTACGGGATGCTCAGCGGAGACGACCTCGCCGAAGCCCTAAGGCGACTCGAGCGCGGGCTCTTGGCCTTGAGCTAATCAGCCCTTCACCGCATCGCCGGTGGCGCTGGGGAGGATGAAGCGCTGGAGCCCAATGAACAACACCAGCACCGGCACGATCGAGACGACCGCACCGGCGGCCACCAGGCGCCAATCGAGGGAAAAACTGCTGGCCAGTTGTTGCAGCCCCAGGGGCAGGGTGTAGAGGTTCCGGTCATCCAGGATCACCAGCGGCCAGAGGAAATCACTCCAGGTGCCGATAAAGACAAACATCGCCAGGGTGATCAAATCCGCCTTGGCCGCAGGGATCATCACGTTCCACCACTCACCCAGGCGACTGCAGCCATCAATCCGAGCCGCCTCCTCCAGTTCCACTGGCACGCCAGCGAAGCTTTGCCGCAGCAGAAAAATGCCAAAGGCCGTTGCCGCCTGGGGAATGATCAGGGCCCAGAGGGTGTTGCGTAGACCCAGCTGCACCATCAGTAGGTAGAGCGGGATCATCACCACCTGAAAAGGAATCAGGATCGTCGCCACCACCAAAGCCAGCACCAGGCCTCGCCCGGCAAAGCGCATCCGCGCCAAGGGGTAGGCGGCCAGGGAGCAGAACAGCAGGTTGGCGAACACCGCGCAGCCGCTGACGATGGTGCTGTTGAGGATGTAGCCCCACATGGGGTTGTCCTCGAACAAGCGCAGGTAGGCCTCCAGGCTCGGTTGGCTGGGGAAGAGCGCCGGGGGGCTGGTGAAGATGTCTTCGGCCGGCCCCTTTAAGGACGTGCTGACCAGCCAGAGCAGGGGCACGAGCATCGCCACCGCAATCAGCAGCAGCGCAATCAACTGGAGGCCGCGGAGCAACACAGACCGCCGGCGGCCGCTGATGGGCTCAGCCATCAGAGGCGAGGGCGATCGGCAGGGGCCATCTCACCCACCGGCAAGGGTGCTTTCTGGGGGTGCAGGGGTGAGTGTTGACTGCCCGCCACCAAGCGATTGAGGGCATTCACAAAGGCCTGGGCAGAGGCCACGACGATGTCGGTGTCGGCGGCATGGCCCGAGTAGAGCACCCCATCCGCCCGCAGGCGAATCGTGACTTCACCCATGGCGTCAATGCCTTCGGTGACCGACTTCACCGAGAACTCCACAAGCTCATTGGGCACCTGGGCCAGCTGGTTGAGGGCCTGGCAGACGGCATCCACCGGGCCGGTGCCAATGGCGGCTTCGGTCAGCTCTGCACCCTCGCTATTCAGCAGGGTGACCGTGGCCGTCGGTTGCAGGCTGGTGCCCGTGCTGACCTGCACCAACTTCAGGCTGTAGGTCGCCTGGTCCTGCTGCTGCACCTGTTCGCTGACGATGGCCTCGAGATCGCGGTCGGAGATCTCCCGCTTGCGGTCGGCCAACTCCTTGAAGCGGGCAAAGGCATCGTCGAGGTCCTCGCGCTCGAGGTTGTAACCGAGCTCCTCCAGGCGGGCGCGGAACGCACTGCGGCCGCTGAGCTTGCCCAAGGAGATGCGGTTATCGGCCAGACCGATGGTGCGGGCGTCGATGATTTCGTAGGTCAGGCGGTTCTTCAGAACGCCGTCCTGGTGGATGCCGCTTTCGTGGGCGAAGGCATTGGCGCCGACGATGGCCTTGTTGGGCTGTACCGCCATGCCGGTGAGGTTGCTCACCAAGCGGGAGGTCTTGTAGATCTCCTCGGTGCGGATGCCGGTGAGGGGTTCGCTGCTGCTGACGTCGCGGCCCAGGAAAGGGTTGAAGTAGCTGCGGCGCACATGCATCGCCATCACCAACTCCTCCAGGGAGGCGTTGCCGGCCCGCTCACCAATGCCGTTGATCGTGCACTCCAGCTGGCGGGCACCGTTTTTCACGGCCTCGAGGAAGTTGGCCACGGCCAAACCGAGGTCGTTGTGGCCGTGCACCGAGATCACCGCTTGATCGATGTTGGGCACATGGCGGTTGATCCCATCGATCAGCGCACCGAACTCCGAAGGCGTCGTGTAGCCAACGGTGTCGGGGATGTTGATCGTCGTGGCTCCAGCGGCAATCGCAGCTTCGATCACCTGATACATGAACTCCGGATCGGAGCGGCCAGCGTCCTCGCAGGAGAACTCGACGTCATCCACCAGGGAGCGGGCGTAGGCCACCATCTCGCCGGCGATGCTCAGGACCTCCGCGCGACTTTTGCGGAGCTTGTGCTCCAGATGGATGTCGCTGGTGGCAATAAAGGTATGGATGCGGCGATGGGCCGCCGGAGCGACTGCATCCGCGCAGGCCTTGATGTCGCCCTTGGCGGCCCGCGCCAAGCCACAGATCACCGGACCCTCGGCGGTGCCGACCGTTTGGGCGATGCGTTGCACCGCATTGAAGTCACCAGGGCTGGCGAAAGGGAAGCCCGCCTCGATGATGTCGACGCCAAGCCGGGAGAGCTGCTGAGCGATCGCCAGCTTCTCCTCCAGGTTGAGGCTGGCCCCAGGGGACTGCTCACCATCACGCAGGGTGGTGTCGAAGATCAATACCCGGCCGGGATCGCGGGCCATGGCGGCTACAAGTCGGAATGGTTATGAGTTAGGTCCACTCTAGTCGGGTGGGCCTGGATGCGGCTCAGCCGCTTCAGTGACCGTCGGTCTTCTCGAGCTGCGGCTTCAGGCTGGAGAGATCCACAAACCGATCCGCCGCATTGCGCAGTTCCCGCGGAACCATGCCTTCGGTGCTCATCAAGACCACCTTCAGCCCCCGGATCCGCAGAACCTCCAGCAGACGCTCCAGATCACGGCTCCCGCTCATCACCCAGACCTCATCGATGCGATGGGCCACGGCCATCAGATCAATGGCGATCTCCACGTCCAAATTGGCGCGGGCGAACTGCCGTTGATCGGAGTCATGCCCCACTTCCCTCAGGGGCTTGGTACGAACCGTGAAGCCCAGGCTGGTGAGGGCATCACGGAAGGGACGCTGATCGGTCGCGTCCTTCAGGCCCGTGTACCAAAACGCTGAGCCGAGCTCGACGCCGGATTGCGCCGTGGCGTACTCCAGCAGCCGACGGGGATCGAAAAACCAGCCGAGTTTTTGCTGCACGTAAAACATGCTGTGGCCATCGACCGCCAGAGCCAGCTGCATCCGCACCCCTTCACTCCGTCGAGCCTAGAAGTTGCACCTAAAGTCGCCTCACTCTGAGCAGGGGCGTTGGCCGCAGGACCCGCTGACGCTGGCGATCTAGCGCTTGTTCTCCACGCGCACCTGCCGTACGTGCACTCCAGCGCACCGGGATCCCTGGAGGAGGACTGGTATTTCCAGGCCCTTCTGGAGTGCTACCTGCCTCTGCTGGACACCCTCGAGGCCGCCGCCGCTGACCCCAGCCAGCGACCGCGGCTGACCATGGGGCTCTCGCCCACGCTGCTCTCCCTACTGAGCAACAAGGTCCTCAGTCAGCGCTTTATCCCCTGGCTGGAGGTCCGCCAAGAGCTCTTGCGCCAGGCACCCCAGGACCATGCGGCAGCCGCGGCCGGCCTCGGGCTGCAACTCCAGCGGGCCAAGCAGGCCTGGCGCCAGGCGAAGGGTGATGTGCTGCCGCGCTTTCAGGCGCTGCAACAGCAAGGGGTCCTCGACCTGCTGACCTGCGGTGCCACCCACGGCTATCTGCCACTGCTGCGGGATTGCCCCGAAGCCGTGCGGGCGCAGCTGCTGACGGCCGTGCGGGAGCACGAACGCCTGCTGGGGGTGCGGCCCCTGGGGATCTGGCTTCCGGAATGCGCCTACTACGAGGGGCTTGATCGGCTGCTGGTCAGCTGCGGGCTGCGCTACGCGATCCTCGATGCCCACGGCCTGCTGCATGGACAGCCGCGGCCCCGCTATGGGGTCTATGCACCGATCTGCAGTCCCGGCGGGATGGCCTTTTTCGGCCGGGATAGCGAATCGACCCTGCCCGTCTGGAGTGCCCGGGAGGGCTACCCCGGCGATCCCAGCTACCGCGAATTCCACCGCGATCTGGGCTGGGATCTCCCCGAGCAAGAGCTCCAGCAACACGGCATCACCAGCCCGCGCCCCCTTGGGCTCAAGCTCCATCGCGTCACCGGGAGGCAGTGCAGCCTCGAGGCCAAGCAGGCCTACGACCCGGCGCAGGCCGCCGCCACCGTGCAGCGCGATGCCCAACACTTCCTGGCGGGCCGGGCGCAGCAACTGCAGGACCTCAGCGGCTCGATGGAACGTCGACCGCTCCTGGTCGCCCCCTTTGATGCGGAGCTCTTTGGCCATTGGTGGTTTGAAGGTCCCCAGTTCCTGGCGGAGCTGTTCCAGCAGGCGCCGCGTCAGGGGGTGGGTCTGGCCACCCTGCGGGAGACCCTGAGCCGAGGCGATGCGCTTCAGCTCTGCCAACCGTCCCCGTCCAGCTGGGGGCAGGGGGGCTACCACACCTATTGGCTCAACGAGAGCAATGCCTGGGTGATCCCCGAGTGGAACCGGGCCTCGCGGGCGATGGTGGATCGGGTCAGCCGCGGAGTCGGCAGCGAGCAGGCCAGGGACTGGCTGCAGCAGGCGGGCCGCGAATTGTTGCTGGCCCAAAGCTCAGATTGGAGCTTCATCCTGCGGGCCGGCACCACCACCGAACTGGCCAAGGAGCGGATTGAGCGCCATCTCCAACGCTTCTGGTGCCTGATCGAAGCGATCAACACCAACACCCCTCCACCGGAGGGGTGGCTTGAAGCCGTGCAACGGGAAGACGGCCTCTTTCCCCTGATCAACGCCGCCGACTGGGCCAGGCTGCCGGCCCCATGAGCGATCCCCGTCCGTCCCTGCTGGAGCCCCAGGCCCAGCGTGAGCTGCTCACGGCGGCACTGCCCGCCGAGCTGGCCTTTGAGCGGAGCTTGGCGGCCCAGGCCGCCGCCGAGCCGGAGCACGACCGGCTGCGGGTGCTGCAGCTGAATCTCGGCAAGCTCTGCAACATGCAGTGCTCCCACTGCCATGTGGATGCTGGCCCCCATCAAGGCCACACCCAGATGGGCGATGCGGTGGTCGACGCCTGCATCGCCGCCATCGAGCGACTCCGGCCTGCGGTGCTTGACCTCACCGGTGGAGCACCGGAACTGCACCCGCGCTTTCGCGATTTGATTCGTGCGGCACGCCAACGGGGCTGCCACGTGATCGACCGCTGCAATCTCACGGTGCTGCTCCTGCCAGCCCTCTCGGATCTGGTGGGTTTCCTGGCGGAGCACCAGGTGGAGATCGTGGCCAGCCTGCCCCAGCCGGAGGAGACCAGCACCGATGCGCAACGGGGCGATGGCACCTGGGAGGCCTCGATTGAAGCCCTGAGACGTCTCAATGCCAACGGCTACGGCCAGGGGCAAAGCGAGCGTCAGTTGACCTTGATGAGCAATCCCTGCGGCACCCAACTGCAACAGCTCACCGCCTGCGACGAGCTGCGCTGGAAACGGGAGTTACAGGAGAAAGCCGGAGTCCAATTCGATCGTCTGATCGGCCTGAACAACATGCCGATCGCCCGCTTCCTGCAGCAACTGCAGGCCGATGGTCACGTCAACTGTTATTTGAAGCTGCTGCAGGGCGCCTTCAATCCCGGTGCCCTCGCCGGTCTGATGTGCCGCGACACGCTTTCGGTGGCCGCCGATGGCTCGATCTACGACTGCGACTTCAACCAGATGCTGGACCTACCGCTGAGCGGAGGAGCCGACATTCGCTCCATCGATCTCGAGCAGTGGAAGGCGCAGCCGATCCGTTGGGGCAACCACTGCTTTGGCTGCACCGCAGGCCAAGGGAGCTCCTGCGCAGGCGCTACGGCTTAAGCAGACGCAGCATCAAGGGCAACTCACGCCCCTGCTGCTGCATCAAGCCCCAACGGACAGTCCAGGGGGCGACGGCGAACAGCCGCAGCATTGCGCCAATCAGGGCGGGAAGGGTGAGGGTATTGGTCAAGAAGCCGTACCACTGCTGTTTGGGCAGGGCGAAGAACGTGGCAAAAAACTGCCGGAGCTGGTCTTCGGGGTAACGCATCAGCTTCTCCAGGCCAAAGCGATAGAGGGCGTGCTTGCGCTGCAACTCGAGCGGCCACAGCGCCTGCCAGGCCTCACGCGCGAGGGACGGCGCAGAACGGTTGCCATCGGCGAGGCCAACGGCGATGGCCTCTGCCAGCAGCGGTGCCCGCCGCAGCAAGGAGCCCACCATGTAGCCAGAGGCGGGATGGACCAAGGTGGCGGCGCCACCGAAGGCCAGCAACTGCTGCTCCAAATCCGGCAGGGGCATGTTCATCGGGAAGAGGCAGAACTCCTCCTCCTCCATGGCGAGCAGCTCAACACCGCGATGGGCCAACCGCTTCAGCAGACGCTCCTTGAGAACTGCATAGGGAACAGCCGGGGCCAGGGCCAAGGAGGTTTCCTCCACGAAAAAGCGCCCCTCGCCGAAGTCCATCGCATACAAAAACGTTGGAGCTCCGCAGCGACGCTCCGCCTCACTGAGGTGATCGCAGCGGTAATCCATCAGGACAAATTGGCCGGGCTCCACCGGGGGCTTGGAGAAGCGCCCCACAATTCCGTAGGCCGCCTGCCCCGCCACCGGACCTTCATCCGGGCGCTTGAGGAACGGGCTGTGATGACCGCTGCAATCAATCACCAGGCGCGCTTCGAGGCGCTCCCCTTGATCCGTCGTCACCACCGAACCCTGGCTGTGGTGCTCAATCCCGGTGACTGCAGCGCAGGTCCAGGGCACACCAGCGGCTTGGCAGGGGGTCAGCCAGTGGCGCTGCAGCGCAGCCTTGTCGAAGAGGCCGTAGTCGATGCCATGGGCAAAGGCCTCGGTCCCGAGCGCTGCACCGAAGTAACTCGTGGTGTGGCTCCAGCGGTGTCCCAACAGATGGGCCATGCCCAGGGCATCCACCTCCGGTCCCCAGATGCCATAGGTGTTCTGCCATGGCGCCTCGGGGGAGGTAGGAGCCACACCCGCCACCTTGACGCCCCGTTCCACCAGCGCGGCGGCGATGCAGAGGGCCGCAGGGCCAGCGCCGATGACGAGGACGTCAACACCCATGAATCAGGCCATTCACCCGGTGGGCGATCGAACGATCGCCCCGGTGATCAGACATCCGCGCTAACGGCCTCGCTGCTGGCGTCCTCGCCCGACTCCTCGTCCTCCTCCAGGGCTGGCGGAACCAGCACCACTTCGGAGAGGCGATCCCCACTATCGAGGCGTTGCAGCTTCACGCCCGTGGCGGCACGGGACTGCTGGGGCACCGCGTCGGCTTGCATCCGCACGATCACACCGCGCTCGCTGACCAGCAGCAACTCCTCACCAGCACCAAGCACCCGCAGGCCCACGAGCACATCGCCGTCCCGGCGGAACTTCATCGCCCGCAGGCCCATGCCGGCGCGCTTCTGGAGGCGGAACTGATCCACAGGGACCCGCTTACCCAGGCCGCTGGCTGAGGCCACCAAAACCCATGGTCCCTCGCTGGGCGCCACCTCCTCTGCATCGTCCTCGTCACTCGCAGCACTGCTGCCCTCGACACGGTCCGCGAGTTCCACCGGGAGCACGTCCATGCTCACCAGCTGGTCCCCAGGCCGCAGGTTCATCGCCCGCACGCCCCGGGCGGTACGGCCCAAAGGCCTCAGCTCCTCATCGCTGAGGCGGAAGTGGATGGTCATGCCATTGCGCGAGCCGATCAGGACGCTGTCGCCCGGCTGGGCAAGGCGGACCCAGGTCAGGGCATCGCCCTCTTCCAAGGAGATGGCAATCAAGCCATTGGAGCGGATGTTGGCGAAGGCCGAGAGACGGGTGCGCTTGACGTAGCCACCGCTGGTGAGCATCACCAGAACGGCGTCCTCAGTGAACTCACTCACCGCCAGCAGTGAGGTGATCTGCTCCTCCCGCGGGATCGGCAACAGCTGGACGATGGGCGTGCCCTTGGCCGCACGACTGCACATCGGCACCCGGTAGGCGGGCACGGTGTAGACGACGCCACGGTCGGAGAACAGCAGCAGCGAGTCGTGGTCGTTGCAGCTGATGAAGAGACGGACCGCCTCTTCCCCTTGGGTTTTGGTGCCGGCCTTACCGCGGGTGCCGCGGCTGGTGGCCTCGAACTCACTGACCGGCATCCGCTTGAGGTAGCCGTTCTCGGTCAGCAGCACGACAGAGCGCTCGTTGGCGATCAAATCGATGTCTTCGAGACCGCCTTCGACATCGAGAATCTCGGTGCGGCGCGGGGAGTCGTAGCGGGAGCGGATGACGCCCAGCTCGTCGGTGATCAGGCCATAGACCCGCTCCTTGCGGGCCAGGATGTCCTTGTAGTCCGTGATCTTGGCGAGCAGATCCTCGTGCTCGAGGCGAATCTTGTCGGCCTCAAGGGCGGTGAGGCGGCGAAGCTGCATCTGCAGGATCGCGTCCGCCTGAACTTCACTCAGTCCAAATTGCTCAACCAGCTCCAATCGGGCGCTGGCGGTATCTGCAGCACCGCGAATCAGGGCAATGATGGCGTCGAGATTGTCGAGCGCAATCAGCAGGCCCAGCAGAATGTGGTCGCGCTCTTCGGCCTTGCGCAGCAGGTATCGCGTCCGGCGCTCAATCGTCTCGACCCGGAAGTCGAGGAAGACCTGCAACATCTTGCGCAGGGTGAGCAGCACGGGCTCGCCATTGACCAGCGCCAACATGTAGGCACTGAAGTTGCTCTGCAGCGGCGTGAGCTTGAACAGGTTGT
Organism: Vulcanococcus sp. DEBay_Sum29NL08_54; assembly: GCF_017859255.1. Taxonomy (NCBI): domain Bacteria; kingdom Bacillati; phylum Cyanobacteriota; class Cyanophyceae; order Synechococcales; family Synechococcaceae; genus Vulcanococcus; species Vulcanococcus sp. DEBay_Sum29NL08_54. The sequence continues at coordinate 37,743 of NZ_JAFMNJ010000008.1, read as the reverse complement.
TCAGCACCACCTGGGGGTAGGCATCCCGACGCAGCTCAATGACGATCCGCATCCCGTCGCGGTCGGATTCATCGCGGATATCCGCGATGCCTTCGAGCTTTTTGTCATTGACCAACTCAGCAATGCGCTCAATCAGCGCCGCTTTGTTGGTTTGGTAAGGCAGCTCGGTGATGATCACCGCATCGCGATCGGGGCGCCCCTTGGCCTCAACCGTCTCAATCGCAGCGACACCGCGCATCGTGACGGAGCCCCGGCCCGTTTCGTACATCTCACGGATGCCGCGGCGGCCAAGGATTTGTCCACCGGTGGGGAAATCAGGTCCGGAGACGTAACCCGTTAACTCGCGATCGGTGAGTTCAGGGTTGGCGATGAGGGCCAGCAGGCCATCAATCAGCTCGGTGAGGTTGTGGGGAGGAATGTTGGTGGCCATGCCCACCGCAATTCCTGTCGATCCGTTCAGCAAGAGCTGGGGGATGCGCGCAGGCATCACCGTTGGCTCTTGCTGCGAACCGTCAAAGTTGTCGATGAAATCGACGGTTTCGCTCTCGATGTCCTCGAGAAGGCTGTCGGTGGTGAGAGCCCGGAGCCGCGATTCGGTGTATCGCATGGCGGCCGGCGGATCGTTATCCACCGAACCGAAGTTGCCGTGACCATCGATCAGCGGCATGCGCATGGAGAAGTCCTGCGCCATGCGCACCAGCGCGTCATAGACGGCCGTATCGCCGTGGGGGTGGTACTTACCCAGCACCTCACCCACAACACGGGCGCACTTTCTGTAGGGCCGATCGCTCGTCAGGCCCAGCTCGTACATCGCATACAGGATGCGGCGATGCACAGGTTTGAGACCGTCGCGGGCATCGGGCAGGGCCCGTCCCACGATGACGCTCATCGCGTACTCCAAATAGGAGCGCGACATCTCGTTGCGAAGGTCAGCCTGAATAATTCGGCCGTCGGATCCGCCTGGTCCTTCTCCGTCCCCCGCGGGCATCTCACGGGGTTCGGTTGGATCCGCCATTCGTGACAGCTTTGATTAGAACGCATTTTATCGGTACTTGCGCCTGTGTCTGCCTCCCCTGGGTCAACCCCCACTCGGAGCGAGACAGAACTGCTGCAACTGCAACGGGACGGGGAACTCCAGGTCCGCAGCGCTACGCAATTTCGAGAGCTGGCCGAGGCGCGGGGATTGGAGCAGGCCTACCTGGAGACCCACGTCGTCGTCGCCAGCGACGCCGAGCTGATGCAGCAGGCCACGCTGGTCCTGCACCTGGGGCCAAGCGATCCACCGATCCGGATTCGTCAGTTCCGTTTTGGACCTGCTGAAGGCCACGGCGGTCACGGCAACACCGATCTCGTGATTCCGATGGGGACCGGGGGCGCGGCCCTGCTCAGCGCACTGCTCGCGGGGCAACGTCTGCCCCTCTCCATTGGCGGGACGCCCAGTCAGCAGCAGCCCAAGGTTGAGCTAGAGACCGAACTCGGCCTGGAGGACATCCCCTGTGGCCGCCTGCTGCTGCACCGCGGCATCAGCGAAAACGGCGTAGTGGCGGTCAGCAGTCGAGAAGGCCTCACCCCAACCCCCTGGGGGCCCGTGCTCGGCCCATGGACCAGCGCGCTCTACAGCTGCCGCGGCCCCGGAAGCATCGGTCTGAGCATGCCTGGCTTGACGGGCCTTGGAGCGGGATCACCCGTCCTCGTGGGGGGAGCCATCGGCTGGGTCAGCGGGCCTGGCAGCGGCCACAACCCCAAGACGAAACGAAGCAGCGACGGGTTTGCGCTCGGGCCAGGGGCCTGTTGTGCCCTGGAGGTGGACCTGCATGGACTCAGACCATCGGCCATCCGGGCCACCCGACTTGCCGACGGCAGCAGCGGCCTGCTCGTGGCCATCGCCGCCCCCATCCCGCTCTTGAGCCTCAGCACTGCGCAACAACTGACGGCAACAGCTGAAGAGCTGTCAGCGCCGGTCTTGGACTACGGCATCCCCAGGCGTGTGCGCCCCTCTCCCGCAAGCGCCCGCTACAGCGAGCTGTTCAGCGGTGCCATTCGGCTCGGTGATCGGCAGCTCACGGCCGCACCAGCCCACAGCCCACGGCTGGCGGCGGAAGCCGAAGCGCAACTGGCAGAGATGCTGCAAAACGGTGCCTTCCCCCTGCGCCTGCCCCTCGCACCACTGCCCAGCGACCGGACTGTGCGGGCGCTGAACTAACACCAACCGAACCGACAACGATCAAAAACGGCCGTAAGCTCCCGGACCATTGATCTCAAACCCCAAGCCATGGCTGATGCTCCTGCCCCCCAGCCGGACGCCGAGCAGCAGCCCGAAGGCGAGGCTCTCGAGGTCCAAGCCACTGAAACCGTCGCAACGACTGAAACCGTCGAAAGCGAGCTAATCGAGACGGCAGCAGAGACCGCCGCGGAACCCACAGTCGAGGTCGCACCGGAGCCCGAACCGACTCCAGCGCCGGAGCCGGAGCCCGTTCCTGCTGCTGAACCGGTGAATGCCTGGACCCCCCAGGTCGCCAGCACCACCGATGTGCCGGCCAGCCCAGCGGCGGTGGCCACCGCGAACGAAGGCGAGGGCGGCGAATGGGAGTTGCTGGTTGAGAAGGTCAAGCAGTGGATTGCCAGCGGCCAACTGCAGCAGCAGTGGCAAACCGCTCGCACCCCCATCACCCTGGTTGCCGGCCTGATCGGCCTTCTGCTCGTTCTGCGGATCTATGGCGCCCTGCTGGGCGTGGTGGAAAGCGTGCCCCTGCTGCCTGGATTGCTGGAGCTGGTGGGTGTGATCAGCGTCGTGAGATTCAGCCTGACGCGCCTGGTCAAGAGCGACGATCGCCATCAGGTGATCGACGGCCTGAAGCAGCGCTGGAGCAGCTTTAGGGGTCAGCGCTAGCAGACGGTTGAGGGCCAGAAGCAGTCAGGCCGGTTGATAGCTTGGCTTGATTGCTTCAAAAGGTCTCAGGTGGACATTCAGCTCGGCCGTTCCCGTACTGTGCGCCGCGCCTACGGCATCGATGAAATCGCCTTGGTGCCAGGCGGTCGCACGGTCGATCCGGCCGTCACCGACAGCAGCTGGACCCTGGGGGGCATCACCCGTGAGATTCCGATCATCGCCAGCGCCATGGACGGCGTGGTTGATGTGGGGATGTGCGTCGAGCTGGCCAAGCAGGGCGCCCTGGGCGTTCTGAACCTTGAAGGGGTTCAGTGCCGCTACGACGATCCCAACCCTGCGCTCGATCGGATCGCCTCGGTGGGCAAGGAAGAGTTCGTGCCCCTGATGCAGGAGCTCTACAGCCAGCCCGTGCGGGAAGACCTGATCCGCAAGCGGATCGCTGAAATCAAAGAGCGCGGCGGGATCGCCGCCGTCAGTGGCACGCCCGTGGCCGCCCTGAAATTCGGCAAGGCCATCGCCGAGGCCGGTGCTGATCTGTTCTTTGTGCAGGCCACGGTGGTCAGCACGGAACACATCGGACCGGAGGGCCAAGAGAGCCTGGACCTCGAGGCCCTCTGCCGCGATTTCGGGGTTCCCGTGATCATCGGCAACTGCGTCACCTATGACGTGGCCCTCAAACTGATGCGCGCCGGCGCCGCTGGCGTGATGGTGGGCATCGGCCCTGGAGCCGCTTGCACCTCCCGCGGCGTCCTCGGCATCGGCATTCCCCAAGCCACCTCCGTCGCCGACTGCGCTGCAGCCCGCGACGACTACATGAAGGAGAGCGGCCGTTACGTGCCGATCGTTGCCGATGGCGGCATCGTCACCGGCGGTGACATTTGCAAGTGCATCGCCTGCGGCGCCGATGCCGTGATGATCGGCTCCCCGATTGCCCGCTCCGCCGAAGCCCCCGGTCGCGGCTTCCACTGGGGGATGGCCACACCCAGCCCCGTCCTTCCCCGCGGCACCCGCATCAAGGTGGGAACCACCGGCAGCCTCGAGAAAATCCTGCGCGGCCCGGCCTCCCTCGACGACGGCACCCAAAACCTGCTGGGCTGCATCAAGACCTCGATGGGCACCCTGGGGGCACGCACCCTCAAGGAGATGCAGCAGGTGGAGGTGGTTGTCGCCCCCTCCCTGCTGACCGAAGGCAAGGTTTATCAGAAGGCCCAGCAATTGGGCATGGGTAAGTAAGCGACCGCGTTAGCCTCCGGAGTGTGTGGGGCCAAAAGCCCTCACACTCCTCACACCCCCCGGCTCGGCGCGTCCGAGCTTTCATTCTTTGGCCGGGACTGGCGGCATCGCCGCCGGCTCCACTCCACCCAGTTACGAGTTCCTCCAGGCCTCAGCCGAAGCCGAAAACTCGTTGCTACATTCCGAAAACACTGATCCTGACCGGATGTCCAGCGCCGCAGCCGTCACCGACGCTTCCTTCGAGCAAGACGTGCTCAAGAGCGATGTACCCGTTCTTGTGGATTTCTGGGCGCCCTGGTGCGGCCCCTGCCGCATGGTCGCTCCGATCGTCGACGAAATCTCGAAGGAGTTCGAAGGCAAGATCAAGGTCTTCAAACTCAACACCGACGAGAACCCCAACGTCGCCAGCCAGTACGGGATCCGCAGCATCCCCACCTTGATGATCTTCAAGGACGGCCAAAAGGTCGACACCGTTGTCGGTGCTGTGCCCAAGACCACCCTCTCCGGCACCATCTCCAAGTACCTCTGAGCGTCAGCGGCACCGCCCAAGACCTCCCCTCAAGCCCGGCCTTTGGCCGGGCTTTTCTGTCCTGATCCCAAACGATGGCGATCGAGCGAAGCCCCCTGGACGCGTTGGCCGATGCCCTTGAGGGCCATCCCCAACGCCGCTCCATCGAGCGCAGTGTGGTTCAGCTGCTGGAGATCGCACGCAATAGCCGTGATGCCGATGAGTGGCGACTGATCACCGGTGCCCTGGCGGACATCCGCGATGGCTTCAACGTCTTTGCCCCCCATCGCCAGACCCGCAAGGTGACCGTGTTTGGGTCCGCCCGAACCCAGCCGGCGGAGCCGGCCTATGCGCTGGCCGAGGAGCTCGCCCGCGAAGCGGCCCGGCGCGGCTTTGAAGTGATGACGGGAGCCGGCGGCGGCGTCATGGAGGCGGCGAACCGCGGCGCGGGCTGCGAGAGCAGCATTGGCCTGAATGTGGACCTGCCGTTTGAGCAGCACGCCAATCGCTACGTCAATGCCTGCGACGGGCGCCTGCTCCACTTCCGCTACTTCTTCACCCGCAAGCTCTTCTTCCTGCGCGAAAGCGACGCCCTGGTGGTCATGCCCGGCGGTTTCGGGACCTTTGATGAGCTGTTCGAATCGCTGACCCTGATTCAGACCGGACGGACCCCGCCGATCCCCCTGGTCCTCCTGGCTCCAGAGGACGACAGCTTCTGGAGCGATTGGCTCAAGACCATTGACGGCACCCTGCAGGACAGGGCCTTGATCTCTAGCGAGGACACCTCCCTGTTTAAACAGGCCCGCAGTGCCGCCGAGGCCCTGGAGCAGATCAGCCGCTTCTACCGGGTGTTCCACGGCGCTCAACTCGCGGGGGAGCAGACGGAGCTTCTGCTGCACTGCCCTCTGCCTGCCGCCACGGTGGCCGAGCTCAACCAACGCTTTGATCTCCTCGTGGATGAGGGGAACATCAGCCAAGGGGAGAGCTGCGACCCCAACGGCATCCTTCGGCCCTGCCTGCGTTTCCAGCTCGATCGCCGCAAGGTCGGGCTGCTCTACCAACTGATCGATGTGCTCAATGGCCTGCCGCTCGAGCTCCCCCCCTCGATCGAGCAACCTGGACAACGTCTCTGCTCGCTCCCGCCCACCCCATGACGCGCATCGGCCTGATCGACTACGGGATGGGCAACCTGCATTCCGTGCAGCGGGCTCTAGAGCGCCTGGGCTGTGAAGTGCGGATCCTGCAGCAGGCCGAAGCCCTGGAGGACTGCCAGGCCCTGGTCCTGCCCGGGGTGGGGGCCTTCGACCCGGCCATGGAGCGTCTCCATGCCTCCGGGCTCGTGCCCGCGATCAAGGCCTGGTGCAATGCAGGGCGCCCCCTCCTGGGGATCTGCCTGGGCTTGCAACTGCTCTTTGAGAGCAGTGATGAGGGTTCAGCCTCCGGCCTTGGACTGCTCGCAGGTCACATCGCAGCGCTGCCAAAGGTTCCGGGTCATCCCATCCCCCACATGGGCTGGGAAGCCCTGATTCCCGGAACGCCCTCCCCGCTACTGCCCGAGGGAGCGCCAGACAGCTGGGTCTATTTCGTCCACTCCTTTGCAGCCCAGCCCAAGGATCCGAGCTGCATCACCGCCTCGGTGTCCTTTGCCGGCCAGGACGTCACCGCAGCCGTCTGGCAAGGCAGCGTCGCAGCCTGCCAGTTCCACCCTGAAAAATCCTCAGAAGCGGGTGAGCAGCTGCTTCGCCGCTGGCTGCACTGGGTCGAGGAACAGGCATGAGCCTGCGACTCAGTGGCGGACGCAAACTGCTGAGTCCCCCTGGAGACATCGCTCGCCCCACGGCCTCTCGGGTGCGCCTAGCCGTCATGAACATGCTGGCGGCCGAGCTCCCTGGAGCCCACTGGCTTGATCTCTTCTGCGGGAGCGGAGTGATGGGCTGCGAAGCGCTGTTGCGCGGTGCAGCCAAGGTGGTAGCGGTGGAACAGGACCGTCGCGTCGGCGCCACGGCCCGCAGCAACCTGGAGCTGGTGGCCTCCAGCCTGCAACCGAGACCTTCGGTCCAGGTGATCCAACAGGAGGCGATCCGTTGGCTGGGATCAGCCCAAGGGGAGAGCTTTGATCTGGTCTATGCCGATCCGCCCTATGCCGCTGGCCTCTATGGCGCGTTGCTTGAGCGCCTGGCCGCCGGAGATTGGCTCCATCCACAGGCCCTTGTGCTGCTGGAGCACGCAACAAAAAACCCGCCGGAGATCCCGGCGGGTTGGGTGGTCGAGAAGCAAAAGCACTACGGCAGCTGCGGCCTTCTGGTGCTCGCTCGCTCTTGAGATCAGCCGCCCAGGGCGCTGCCGCGGCGGTATTGGTTCCAGGCGGCCACGAACAGACCCAGCAAGGTCACGGGAATCAGACCGAGCACGATGCCGCAGAGCAGGGGTTCGATCATGGACGGAGCAACCAGCTTTGGTTGCACAATTCTCCCACGCCCATGGCTGGGTTCGTGACCGATCTCCATCAACCGTGACTGCAGAGACCCCCACCCCCGCGCAGCAACCCCAGCGGGGCCTGATCTCGGCGCTGGTTCTGTTGACGGCGATCTGCGTGACGATCGTGATGTTGGTGGTCGTGATCCCGGCTGCCCGCAGCGATCCCTACACCCGAACCACCCTGCAGCTCAGCGGCTCCGCCGAACAGGGCGAGCAGCTGTTTTTGCTGAACTGCGCTGGCTGCCATGGCATTGCCGCCCAGGGCTTGGTGGGGCCCAACCTCCACAAGGTCGATAACCGCAAGAACAATCGCCAGTTGATTCAGCAGGTGGTCAGCGGACGAACGCCGCCCATGCCGCGCTTCCAACCGGAACCCCAAGCCATGGCGGATCTCCTGGCCTACCTCCACAGCCTCTCGTGAGCCTGGCGGTGGTGCTGGTGGAGCCGGCGGGCCCCCTGAATGTCGGCAGCGTCGCGCGCCTCTGCGCCAATTTCTCGGTGGATGAACTGCGGCTGGTCGCCCCCCGCTGCGATCACCTGGGCGATGAGGCCCGTCTGATGGCCGTGCATGGCGAGGCACTGCTGGAGCAGGCCCAACTCTTCCCCACCCTTGAGGCCGCCCTTGCCGATTGCCGCCGCGTGGTGGCCACTAGCGGCCGCATCGAGGAGGAGGCCTTGCCCCTGAACGGTCCTGCAGAAGCCCTCTCCTGGCTGCAGGCCTCCGACACGGATGCCTCCTCCGCCCCAGCGGCTCTGGTCTTTGGCCGAGAAGACCGCGGCCTGAGCAATGCAGAACTGCTGCAGGCGGGGCGAATCCTGCGCCTGGAGACCAGCGAGGCCTACGCCTCGATGAACCTCTCCCATGCCGTTGCGGTCTGCCTGCATGAACTGCGGCGCTGCCCCGCACCCACCGCCCCCCAGCCGGAGCCCTGCCAGCGGGAGCAACTGGAGGCCGCACTCAGCGATGCGGAAGACCTGCTGCTGGAGGTGGGCTTCCTTTATCCCCATACCGCCCAGGCGCGCATGGCCAAGCTGCGCGCCCTGCTGCAACGCGCTGAGATCCGCGACGAGGAAGTCGCCCTGCTGCGGGGAATGGTGCGTCAATTGCGCTGGGCATCACAGCGAGACTGCCCCTAACGTCTGAGCCCAAGCTTCGATCGCTTCCGTGGGCGCAGGTCGGTCACAACGTTCAAACCGCTCCAGCTGGGGAGCACCGCTGCGCTTGGTCCTCCGTCTCCTGGTGATGGGGCTGGGGCTAGGGGTGATTGCCGGAACCGGCCTGAAACTGCTGGCTCCAAAACTGGGGCAAGGGGCGGCCCAAGTCGCCAAACCCCAATCGCTGCTCGCGCCCCCAGGACGGCCGCTTCCGCGCGGCCTGGATCTCGGCCGCTTTGAGCCAAGGCTCGAGCTGACCGCCCTGAGCAAGCGCTGGGCCCAACTCGCCGCGCAATACAAGGACCTGACCGTCAGCGGCTATCTGCTGGTGCTCGATGACGGCCGCTTTGCCGAGCTCGCCCCCCAACGGCCCCTGCCCGCCGCCAGCTCCATCAAGACCCCAATCCTGCTGGTGGCTCTTGAGGATCTCGATGCCGGGAAACTGCGCTGGGACGAACGGCTACCGATGACCAAAGAGGTGGTCGGTGGCGGCGCGGGCTGGATGGCGAACAAGCCCGTCGGCACGACCTTTCCCTTCTGGGAAGCGGCCAACGAAATGATCCGCGTCAGCGACAACACGGCCACCAACCTCTTGATCAAACGGGTGGGCGGCAAAGCCGTCATCAACGCCCGCTTCCAGGCCCTGGGGCTCAGCAGCACCGTCGTCAACAACTGGCTGCCGGACCTCGACGGCACCAACACCACCAGCGCCTACGACCTCGCCCGCTCCATCGCCCTGGTGGATACGGGCGAAAAACTCAGCCCGCGGGCCCGCGATCTCTTCCGTGAGGTCATGGGCCGCTCCCGCACCAACACCCTCTTGCCCCTTGGGATGTTGATGGGCCTTGGGGGAGATTCGGCGACCCCCGACAGCGAGCTGATGGCCCACGGGGTGACCGTCTACAACAAGACCGGTGACATCGGCATTGCCTACGCCGATGCGGGCCTGATCGAATTGCCCGACGGCAAACGGGCCGTGGCCGCCTTCATGGTCAAGGGGCCGTTCAACGACCCGCGCTCCACCAACTTGATCCGGGCCATGGCGGGGGAGATCTCCAAAAACCTGGTGCGCAAACCAGCGCCTGCGCCTGCCAAGCCCAAGAAACCCACCGCCTGAGGACTCCTTCGATGCTTCCTGTCCTCCTGGCGGCAAGCCCCCAAGCGGCTCCCATCCTTCGCCCGCAACAGGTCCTTCCTCTGCCGGGGAGCCTCGATGCGGTGTTGATGCTCAATGACAACAATCCCGAGTTGATCAGTGGGCCAGGGATCCTGCTCTCGACCTTCGCCGACCCGAGGCACCGCGACGCCCACCTGGATCTGCCGTTGAACGGTCGCTTCGACCTCTTCAGCCACCACGTCTATGCGGGCACCCCAGAGCAACCGGACTCGACCATCTGGCTGGCGGTGGTGGCCCAACCCAGAGGCGAGCAAGCGGTTGAGCTCTCGCTCTTGAGTGGCTCCACCGCGCTCTCCCAGTCCACGGACGGACGCGAACCCCAGGCGCCCTTCCTGCCCCTGCCGGAGCGGATGCGCCAGGACGGCTCCACCTACGCAGGCCCTGGAAGCCGGGTGGCCACGGAACTGCTGCTGCGCCAACGCAACCCCAACCTGCCGAAACGCTGGACATTGCGCCCGGGGTCCCCCACCACCCTGCTGCTGCTGCCGATTCCGGTGCAGGGACTCGATCCACTGCTGAATGGCCGCAATCTGCAACTGCGGCTCCAGGCCAGCGGTGCGATCAGCGTCGCCACCCTGGCGGCCTTCGGGAACGGAAACGAGCCGCCAAACCAGCAGGCACTCGCGCAAATCCTGAGCTCGGGCGTGCTGAGCCCCAAGGAGCACAAACCCACCCCAAGGGGCGCCCGGGGGCGCATGGTCTATTCCCGCGTCAGCGGCGTGCAAATCGGGAGTACCTGGAGCGCCACCGTCAGCGATCCGGGCAAGAGCTGCCTCTCCACCACCTCGGCCCCCATCTCCTGGCCGATTGCCTCGCTGGAGCGTGGCCGCCTCGGAACCGGCCAGGTGCAGACCGCCGAGCTCAAGGCGCACTATCCGGGCACGGCCTGGGCCGCCCACGGCAACTACGGCGTCGCCTACGACATTCGGATTCCGCTCTGCAATCGCTCCAAGAGCCCCGCAGCGCTGGCCGTTGCCCTGGAGTCACCGCTCAAGACCGATCAGGCCGTCGGCGGACTGCAGTTCAACAGCAGTCCATCGCGCTCCGTGATGTTTCGCGGGACGGTGGAACTCAACGGGCTCGACGGTCAACCCAGCCGCCAGAGCTTCCATCTGGTCCAGCGGGCGGGCCAGCAAGGTCCTGAACTGGGCCGCATCAGCCTGACTCCAGGGGAAACGCGGGAGCTTCGCGTGCGCCTGATCTACCCCGCCGATGCCACCCCGCCGCAGGTGCTCAGCCTGCTGCCTGTGAAACAATCGCCAGCACCGCCAGACAGCCTCCAGCCGTGACGCAAGCCCGCAAGCGCAGGGTCTTTCCCTTCACCGCCATCGTGGGTCAGGAGGAGATGAAGCTGGCCCTGCTGTTGAACGTGATCGACCCCCGCATTGGCGGCGTGATGATCATGGGAGACCGCGGCACCGGTAAGAGCACCACCATCCGCGCCCTGGCTGATCTGCTGCCGGAGATCGACGTCGTCGCCGGCGACCCCTACAACAGCTCCTCCAGCGACCCTGACCTGCAGAGCAGCGAGGTGCGCCAGCGGGCCGAACAAGGTGAGCAACTTCCCACCGAGAAGCGCCAGGTCCCCATGGTGGACCTGCCCCTGGGGGCCACCGAAGACCGCCTCTGCGGCACCATCGACATTGAAAAGGCCCTCAGCGAGGGTGTTCGCGCCTTTGAGCCCGGCCTGCTGGCGAAAGCCAACCGCGGCCTGCTCTACGTCGATGAGGTCAACCTGCTGGACGACCACCTGGTGGACGTGCTGCTCGACTCCGCCGCCTCCGGTTGGAACACCGTTGAGCGCGAGGGCGTGAGCGTTCGCCACCCTGCTCGCTTCGTCCTGATTGGCTCCGGCAACCCGGAAGAGGGTGAACTGCGTCCCCAGCTGCTGGACCGCTTCGGCATGAGCGTCGAGGTGCGCACCGTGCGCGACCCCGAACTGCGGGTGCAGGTGGTGGACCAACGCACCGCCTTTGACAACGACCCCGACGGCTTCAACAACGCCGTTCAGGGAACACAGGACGGCCTCCAGGCCCGTGTTGTTGAGGCGCAGAACCGTCTCCCCCACGTTCAAATCGACGACGACCTGCGCATTCGCATCTCCGCCATCTGCGGTGAGTTGGATGTGGATGGCCTGCGCGGCGACATCGTCACCAACCGGGCCGCCCGGGCCCTGGCCGCCTTCGAAGGGCGCACGGAAGTCACCGAAGACGACGTGGCCCGCGTGGCTGCTTGCTGCCTGCGCCACCGCCTGCGCAAGGACCCCCTCGAGCAGATCGACTCAGGCGATCGCGTGGTCAAGGTCTTCTGCAAGGTGTTTGAGCGCCCTGAAAGCAGCGACAAGGCCGCCTTCGAACTGGCCCTCGCCGCCTAAGGCCGTTGCGAATCCTCGGCATCGATCCCGGCCTGGCTCGCGTGGGCTACGGAGTGATTGATGTCGAGGAGGGTCCTGGCGGGGCCCAAACCATGCTCGATTGCGGGATCATCCGCACCGACCCGGGCCGCAGTGATGGCGAGCGGATGGTGGAAATCGCGAAGGATCTACGGGTCCTGATCCGCAACTGGAAGCCTGATCTAGCGGCGGTGGAGAAGTTTTTCTTCTACCGCTCCAGCACCACGATCTCGGTGGTGCAAGCCCGGGGGGTGCTGATGATGACCCTGGCCCGCTTCAGCATCCCGGTGGTGGAGTTCCCGCCCATGCAGATCAAGTTGGCCTTGGCCGGCCACGGCCATGCCGACAAGGACGATGTGCTCGATGCGGTGATGCGAGAGCTCAACCTCGAGACCCCGCCGCGGCCCGATGATGCCGCCGATGCCCTGGCGGTCGCGCTCACCGGCTGGTTTCAGCGCTGATGGAGGGTCAGAAAGGGCCCTTACGCCAGACCTTCAAACAGCGGCGGCTGAACCTGCACGCCAGCTGCGCCCCCCGGCTTCAGGCCCAGGCGATCCAGCACCTGCCGGGCCTGCTGCCGGAAGGACGCCTGCTCGGGCTGTACTGGCCCTTGCCCGGAGAGGTGGACCTGCTGTGCCTCGCTGATCTGCCGTCGCTCAGCGGCCGGATCGCCCTGCCCTGCATCGCCGGGGGCCGTTTGCAGTACCGGCGTTGGCGTCCCGGTGATCCCACCGCAGCGGATGAGACCGGGATCCCCGCCCCCAGCGACGCAGCTTCAGTCCTGGAGGCGGAACAACTTGGACTGCTGCTGGCCCCTGCCCTGGCCTTCGATCAATCCGGGATCCGCCTGGGCTACGGCGGTGGCTGGTTCGACCGATTGAGGCAGTCCTCCCCCTGGAGGGACATCCCAGCCCTGGCGGTGGTTGCCAGCGGATGCCTGGTGGAGCAGCTCCCCGCTGAGGCCTGGGATGTGCCCTTCCCAGGCTGGCTGGATGAGGAGGGGGTGCACTGGCGGCCTGGGTTGCAACCTGTTGAGCAACCGTGAAGCCCGGGCGCACCGGCGCGCTGGATTTGGCAGGATCGGAGCAGTTCAGGGCGGCACCGGTGGATCTGGCTGGCAACGACGCATTCCTCTCCGCCATCACTGCCGGGCGTCAATCTGCCTCCGAGGAGCAGCGCCGCGGACCAAGCATTGCCATCAACCGCGGCACAGCAGCCGAGCAGGTCATGGCATCGGAGCTCAAAGGGCGCGATGAGAGCAGCGACGCCCTCTCGATGATGGTGAGCTCCATGGTTCACATGGTTCAGGCCGGCAAAACCAAGACAGACAGCCGCTGGTCCGCTTAATCCAGATGCGAGCCGCTGCTGTCCTCTGCGCCGCCACCCCAGTTCTGATCTGGGCCTCAACGCCGCCAGCCAGGGCCCATGGCATTGAGACAAGCATCAACCGGCTCGAGGCCCTCAATGCCCAGCTGGTGCTTCAGAGCCAGTTCTCCACCGGAGAACCCACCCAAGATGCCCTCGTCCGGCTGATTGGCCCGGATGGAAGCAGCCAGGAGCTGGGCCGCACTGACGCGAGCGGTCGACTGAGCTTTGCCCTGCCCCCTGGCAGCCAAGGCTCCTTTGAACTGCAGGTGGATGGGGGACCAGGCCATCGCGACTACCTGGAGATGCCGGTCCAGGGCGGTCAGGTCCAGCTCGATCAGATCAGCGCAGGGCCCCGGCAACGTCCGCTGCTCTGGCTCAGTGCCCTGGGTGCAACTGCCATGCTGCTGGGACTTCAGCGCACCAGACGCAACCGTTAATGGCCACCGGCAGCCAGAAGCTCGATCAAATCGTTGACCGCCTCAAAGGCACGGCCGACCCCAAGCGCCGCTACGAATACGTGCTCTGGCTCGCCAAGAAGTTGGAGCCCCTGCCGGAGGAGTTCCGCAACGACGTCTTCAAGGTCAAGGGCTGCGTCTCCCAGGTGTACGTGGTCGGTCAGCTCGTGGATGGAAAACTCCACTGGCAGGGCGATTCCGATGCCGCCATCACCAAAGGCCTCCTCGCTCTATTGATTGAGGGCACCGAGGGCCTGGATCCCTCGGCCATCGCCGGCATTGACCCGGCCTTCTTGAGTGAAACGGGTCTGCAGGCCAGCCTGACCCCCTCGCGGGCCAATGGCTTTCTCAACATCTTCAAGATGATGCAGGCCCAAGCCAGCGCCCTCAGCTCAGCCGACTAGGTCGATTTCTAGGATCAGTCGTTTCGGAACGGCGTCAGGATGACCATCGGCATCGGCTTGCTCGGGCTCGGCACTGTGGGAGCAGGCGTTGCGGAAATCCTGCAGACCCCTGACGGTCGCCATCCACTGGTGGGAGAACTGGCGCTGAAACGGGTCGCCGTAAGGGATCTGAACCGCCCTCGGCCCATCGATCTCCCCAGCGACATCCTCTGCACCGACCCTGAAGCGGTGGTCCAGGACCCCGCGGTCGACATCGTCGTTGAGGTCATGGGCGGCCTCGAGCCTGCCCGCAGCCTGATCCTGGCGGCGATTGCGGCTGGCAAACCCGTAGTCACCGCAAACAAAGCGGTCATTGCCCGCCATGGCGAAGAAATTGCTGCTGCGGCCGCCGAACAAGGCGTTTATGTGCTGATCGAAGCCGCCGTTGGCGGCGGGATCCCGATCATCGAACCCCTCAAGCAATCCCTAGGGGGCAACCGCATCCAACGGGTGAGCGGGATCATCAATGGCACCACCAACTACATCCTCAGCCGCATGGCCGATGAGGGTGCGGCCTATGCCGAGGTGCTCGCTGATGCCCAACGGCTGGGCTATGCCGAGGCCGATCCCGCTGCCGATGTGGGTGGTGGCGATGCCGCCGACAAGATCGCCATCCTCTCGGGCCTGGCCTACGGCGGACCGATCGAGCGCGCGGCCATTCCAACCGAAGGCATCGATCGCCTGGATGGCTGCGATGTGACCTACGCCGAGCAACTGGGCTACGTCGTGAAACTGGTGGCCCAAGCCCAGAATCTGGGCACCGCCAGCGATGGCACCGTGCAGCTGGATGTACGCGTCAGCCCCACCCTGCTGCCCAAGGATCACCCCCTCGCCGGGGTGCATGGCGTGAACAACGCCATCCTGGTGGAAGGCGACCCGGTGGGTCGTGTGATGTTCTACGGCCCTGGAGCCGGATCCGGGCCCACCGCCTCCGCCGTGGTGGCTGACATCTTGAACATTGCCGGGATCCGGGCGGCCACCGGCAACAGCGGCGGACTCGACCCGCTGCTGGCGGCCAGCCGTTGGCGCAATTGCGCCCTGGTGGATGCGGGCGAGACCCTGCAGCGTCACTACGTGCGTCTGCAAACCGGTGATGAAGCCGGAGTGATCGGCCGCATTGGCAGCTGCTTTGGCGAGCAAGGGGTCTCGATCCGCTCCATCGTCCAGTTCGAAACCACCGGGGATGCGGCCGACGCCGAGATCGTGGTGATCACCCATGAGGTGAAGCAGCAGCACTTCGCGGCGGCACTCGCCGCCATCAAGGCCCTGCCAGAGGTGAAAGCCGTGGCCGCCTGCCTACCCACGCTCTAGTGGCAGCGGAGCTGGCACCTGGGCCAGAGTTGGGGGATCGATTCGTGCCGTTCCCCTGACCCAAGCGCAGTTTTGTAGCGCCTCAAACGTTTTGAGCGCAAACAAGGCGGAATTCTTGGCGGGTCAGTTGGTTTGAGCCTCGGCCTCTTTGCTCTGTTGGCCATGAACCCATCTCGCGCCTTCCATCAAGGCGATTGCGTCAACCTGATCAGTGATTCCCACACCTATCAAGTGGTGGGAATCGATGACAGCCACGACCGCTGCTGGGTGCGGCGCTGGCCCCTGGCCCGCCATGGGTGCCCGGTGTTTGAGATTTCCCTGCAACAGCTCGAGCCCCGCAAATCGATGTCTTAGGGCTTGAATAGGGGCGCTCAGCCAAGCGCCCCATCACTCGCCTTCCCGCTGCTGCCGGCCTGCTCGCCTTGCTGCCGGCCCTGCAGCTGCTGATGGGCTGCCAACCACCCCATCCCGCTGGCCAGCTGGTGGTGGCCAACAAGAGCAGCCTGGACTCCGTCGACCCGGTTGACGTCTATCTGCTGGCCGGAACGCAACTGCTGAGCGCCGTCGGCGACCCGCTCTACGCCGCCGATCGCCAGGGGCAACTCCAACCCAGGCTGGCCACGGCCCTGCCGCAATTCAGTGCGGATGGACTCAGCGCCCGGATTCCACTGCGCCAAGGCGTGCTGTTCCACGACGGAACCCGCTTCGACGCCGAGGCGATGGTCTTCAACCTCAACCGCTTTCGGCGCCTGGGGAAACTCAGTTATCTGCTGGATGATCGGATCGAATCCGTCCGCAGCGTTGGGCCCTACGCGATCGAAGTCCGCCTGACGCGCCCCTATCGCGCCCTGGCGGCGCTGCTGAGTTCGATCACCTTCACCCCGGTCTCCCCGACGGCCTACCGGGACTACGGCGAGCGCTCCTTGACGGGCCGCTTTGTCGGCACGGGCCCCTACCGCTTGGTGAGCTTCAGCCCGCGCAAACAGCAGTTGCTCCCCTTTGCGGACTACTGGGGCGAGCCCGCCAAGAACGCGGGGATCCACCTCATCACCCTGAGCAACTCCACGGCCCTCTTTGGCTCCCTCATCAGCGGAGAGGTGGACCTACTGATCTCCAGTGGCCTCGAGAGTGACCAGCAGCAGGCCCTCGATGCCCGCGTGGCGCGCGGTGAGCTGGTGAGCGGAGAAGGGCCGGCGATCGAGATCGCCCTGATGGCCCTCAACAGCCAACGCCCTCCCTTCAACCGCAGCAGGCTGCGGCAGGCGGTGGCCCTCAGCCTGGATCGCCGGCTGATCAGCCAACGGGTCAGCTTTGACATGAGCGAACCCCTGCGCTCCCTGGTGCCACCACCGCTGGCCGGCTCGAGCCCGCCCAGCTGGCCGGCCTACGACCCCAAGGCCGCTCGGGCCCTCTACCGGCAAGAGGGCTACTGCTCAGGGCAACGGCTGACGCTGCCGCTGACCTTCCGCTCGAACCATGCCTCGGATCGTCTCTTTGCCCTGACCTGGCAAGCCCAGTTGCGCCGGGACCTCGGAGACTGCGTGCGCCTGGAGATCACAGGGGTGGAGTCCACCAGCGCCTACCGGCAGCTGTCCCAGGGGGTCTTCCCGATGATCATTTACGACTGGATTGGCGATTACCCCGACCCCGACACCTACCTGGCACCCCTACTGGGCTGCCGCAGGAGCAAGGGCGACCAATGCCTCTCAGGCAGCAGCGTCGATTCCGGTAGCTTCTGGACCAGGCCAGGCCTGCAACAGCAGCTCCAGGCCAGTGAGAGCCGTACGGGTGCGGCGCGCCAATCCACCCTGTTGACGATTCAACGGGAGGCGGCGGATGGGGCCTCCTTTGTTCCGCTCTGGCAAGTCAATGCGCGCGCCTGGGGGCAGCGAAACCTCAGCGCGCCCCAGTTCGATGGAAGCGGTCGGGTGATCCTGCAGCAGCTGGAGCCGGTGAAGCGATGAGCCGACGCCATCACCTCTGGGGCTACCTGCTGAGCCGCCTGGCCCTGGTGCCGGTCATGCTCTGGCTGATCGCGAGCCTGGTCTTTCTCCTGCTTCGGGTTGCCCCTGGCGATCCCATCGATGCCCTGCTTGGCCCGCGGGCACCGCAAAGCGCTCGAGAAGCCCTCCGGCAACAACTGGGCCTCGATCAAAGTCTTCCGGTCCAGTACGGCCAGTACCTGAGCGACCTGCTGCACGGCCAGCTCGGGACCTCCTTGACCAACCAAGAGCCTGTGACGGCGGTGATTGCCCGCAGTCTTCCCGCCAGCCTGGAGCTCGGCCTGACCGCCCTGCTGATCGCAGCGGTCGTTGGCCTGGCCGTTGGCTTCAGTGGCATTGCCAGGCCCGAGGGGAAGCTCGATCTCTCCGCCCGGCTCTATGGGATTGGGACCTACGCCATGCCGCCGTTTTGGGCGGCGATGATGGTCCAGCTGGTCTTCGCGGTCTGGCTGGGATGGCTGCCGGTCGGCGGACGCTTCCCCGCCACTTTGATCCCACCCGATGGCAGTGGCTTTTATCTGCTCGACAGCCTGCTGCAGGGGAACGGCCAGCAGTTCTGGGGAGCGATCCGGCATCTCGTGCTGCCCGCCAGCACCTTGGGGATCCTGCTCAGCGGGATCTTCGCCAATGCCCTGCGCCTGAATCTGCGCCGGGCCTTGGATTCCGACTATGTGGAAGCGGCCCGCAGCCGCGGCCTGAGTGAACGCCGGGTCGTGCTTCGCCATGCCCTGCCCAACGCCCTGCTGCCGGTCCTGACCATCGCCGGGATCACCGTGGCCTCCTTGATCGGTGGAGCCCTGTTGATCGAGGTCACCTATTCCTGGCCTGGGGTGGCCTTCCGTCTGCAGGAGGCCATTAGCCAACGGAACTACCCCGTCGTCCAGGGGATCGTCGTGGTGGTGGCCAGCCTGGTGGTGGCGGTCAGCGTTCTTGTGGACCTGCTGGTGGCGCTACTCGATCCACGCGTGAAGTTCTGACCTCGATGCGTTCCTGCCAGAGCTTGGCCAGGTCGTGGTCAAGCACATAGGCACTGACACCACCAACGTGCCGGCGCTGGGGCGGTAGGTCCCGCTTCAGCCCCCCTTGATCGAGGCCCCAGAGAAACTCACTGCTCAAGCTCAAGATCAAGTTCTGCACCCGGGCGGGATCCACACCAACCCACTCCTCGCCGAACTTGAACAGGGGGGCCTCGCCTCCGGCCTGCATCCGAACCGGGGAGAAATGACTCGCCCCCTCCAACAACACCAAACGGCTGCGGGGATTGGGATCAGGCAAAAACAGATGCAGCTGCTCACTGAGCGGCGGCGTAATCAAGTCCAGGCTTCCGCCGACCATCAACACCGGCGCCTCCAGGCCACGCAGACCCCGATGGGGCCAAAGCAGGCTGCCGAAACCGTTGAGGGTCACCACCCCTGCAATCGGCTGGGCCAGCGGTTGCGCCGGCGGCAGGGGCACCTCGGGGAGCTGGCACTGGAGCAGCCGCGAGAGGTTGATCAGGGGTAGATCCGCCAGGGATCGCTTGCAACGGCGCTGCAGTCCTGGTTCCGGACGCAGCCCTGCCGCCAACAGGCTCGTCAGCCCCGCCAGGGAGTGACCCATCAGGACCACCCGCTGCCCCAGTTGCGGCAATCCCCCGGTTTGCGCCGCGGCCACCACGGCCTGCAGGTCTTGCACCCGGCCGGGGAGGGTCTCAGCTCCAGGGGGGAGACGTCGCCCCTGGACCAACTCCCGCACCGCCAGTTCGTTGCTGCCGGGGTGATCGAGCAGGACCACGGGCCAGTCCCGTTCATGCAGGGCCTGGGCCAACCAGCGCAACTGATCGGTACTGCCCCCCAAGCCAGGCATGAGCAACACCCAGGTCTTGGCATCAGGGACCGGCCAGAGCTCAAGCGCCAGGGGCTGCTGGCGATGGGGAACCGGCAAACGCCAGCGCTGGGGAGCCTGATCAGCCGCAGAGGATTGCTGATCCAGCAGCACGCCATCGGAGAGCGGCAGCAGCGGGGTCCCCTGCGGCAGCGGCAAGGTCTGCAGGGCCTTGAGCGCCAGCTCCTGATCGAACAACTGCTGCTGCCAACCGCGGGCGAGCAGCTGGAGTCCATCGAGATTGATGGTGAGCTGCTGGGCCGGCAGTGCCCGCATCAGCTCGATCACCGTCACCTGCCGCTGCTCTTTGAGCAAGGTGTTGAGGGTGCTGAGAACCAGCGGACCGGCATTGCCGTTCTCGGTGCTGATCAAGACGCCCAGTTCTTCGGCGACCCGCTGGCCCGCCCAACTGCGCATCATCTGTTGGGTGAAGCTGCGCTCCCGCACCAATGGGGCATTGAGCAGCTGATGCAACTGCTGCTGGCTTTGGGGATCGAGCAGGTTGAGCCAGACCGCCAGCTCCCCAGCGCGCGTGGACGGATCCCTGCTCCAGCGTTCCAGTTCCACCAGGTTGAGGGGCAGGTCCAACCCCTCCAGGTGGATGTCGAGTTGCTCAGCGGCCCGCAGTGGCGGAGCCAGCAGGGAGCCCAAGGACAGAACGCCAGCCAGCAGACTGCTGGTCAGTGCACGGCGGCGACGCAAGCGGGTTGGCTCAACCACGGATGCAGGCAACAGGCTGGAGCTGGTGGCACCAGTTTCCCCCGGCACTCCGGGAACTGGCCAGTGTTCGATTGGTCGCGAGTTTTGGTGCCGGTGGGATTTTGTATCTCACCCCGATGGTGTTTCACCAGCAGGGCTTCAATGCCGCCTCCATTGGCCTGGGTTTGGCCCTCGCCGCACTGGCTGGCACCGTTGGGCGCTTCATCAGTGGAGCCCTCCTGGATCAGGGCCGCAGTTGCGGGACCCCGGTGCTGATGGCGGCGGCCTGTGGATTTGCCGGTGACGCTCTGCTGCTGCAGGCCAGCAGCATGGGGGGCTACATCGCTGGCCAGGTCTGCATCGGCATGGCCGGCGGCCTCTACTGGCCAGCGGTTGAACTCGCCGTGCCGCAGTGCGCGAGCCCACTGCCGTCGGCGAAGGGCTACGCCCTGGTGCGCAGCAGTGATGCCCTCGGTGTGGCCTCAGGAACCCTCTGCGGTTCGCTGCTCGCGGCCGCCGGGCTGTTGCGCGGGGTCTACTGGATCGACATCGCGGCGGTCCTCGCCCTGGCGGCGCTGCTGTTGCTCAAACCCCTGCCCAAAGCCGCCAAGGCCAGCGAGTACGCGGAGGGGCAACGTCCCCTGCGGCAATGGCTGCCAGCCCTGGTGCCGATGCTTGGCATCTCGGTGGTGGCCACCTCCATCCCAGCGCTGATGCAGAGCGCACTGCCGCTGGATCTGGTCCGCGGCGGCCTGAACCGAGCTGGCCAGACAGAAAGCCTGAGCGCCCTGCTGATCGGTCTGCAACTGGGTCTGCTGGTGTTGATCCAATGGCCCGTTGGCCGAGCCCTGGCCCTGCGGCCAGTGGGGACCGGACTGGGGCTGAGCCTGATCTGCTTCAGCAGCGGGACCCTGCTCCTGGCCGCCTCAGCCCTGAGCCACTCCGGCCTCGTTCTGGTGGTCATCGCCCTCACGATCATCGCCCTGGGCGAAGCCGCCTTCCTACCGACAGCCACGGAGGCGGTGATTGAGCTCAGTCCCCGGGGCCACGGCGGCCTGGCGATGGCCCTCTTCTCTCAGTGCTTCGCGCTCAGTGCCTTCGCCGCACCGCTGCTGGCGGGGGTTTTGCTGGATGGCCATGGCCATGGCGTGGGCCTGTGGTTCGCGACAGCGGCGATCTGTGCGCTGAGCTTGCTGCTGGTCAGACCGGTGCAGAACCGCTCGAAGCGGCGGGTGGGTTAAGAGGCCTTGTCTTTGGCGTTCTTTGCAGCCCAGGCCTCGTGGGGCAGGGGCTCGGTTCCGTACTCCCAATCGTCGTAATCGGGATCGTTGCGGATCTGCTTATGCAGCTCCTTCTGGCGATCGAAATCGTGGGCCTGACGGTCGTCACCGGTGGTTTCAGGGGAGGGCTGAGCCGTCATGGCAGACCTGGAGCTGACGCCATTGTGGAACAGCTACTTGGATTTGGAAGGCAAGAGCCGCAACCAAGCCCAGAAAAGCAATCCCACCGGAAGGATGGCGAGCAGCAGCAACGTCAGAACAAAGCGCAGTTCCTCGTCCACCAGATCAGGAGCCATTTCCGCGAGACTGATCGTGCCCGATCACCCATGGACCTGATGCATCAGCTCTGGCTGCTGGTTCCCTGGGGAGTCTTCGCCCTGGCCGCGGGGGTCAAGTTCTGGCGACTCACCCAGCCCTTCCGCCGGCAGCTCGCCGAGCCCAGCACCGAGCAGGTCCGTGCCTCCCTAGAACGCAGCTGGAACAGTCGCTGAGGGGCGCTGGCCAGAGCAGGCCAAGCAGCCGCCGTTGATGCGATAGGGAGCCAGGTGATCTCGCAGGCAGCGCGTGCCACGAAAAAACAGCACCTGACCCTGCTCGCGGGCATGGGCATCGGTCAGGGGTAAGGCGAGCCAGCTCTCTGGGACAAGGCCCTTGAGCGCCTGGCGGTTGGCCAGAGCCTCACGACGCCGTTGCCGCTCCTCACGGTCGTTCTTCTCGCAGACCGCCTCGACTTGAAGTTCACGGGAGCAGGCCGCACAGGCCTGAACTGTGGGCTTCTTGCGCGCGAGGTTGTGGGAGAGCTTGTCGCTCGGCACCTCGCGCTCCTGACCGCAGCTGCAGCGACACCACCAGTAGGCATTGCCCGCCTTGGAGCGCTTCTCTGACGCGCGTACAACGGTGAGCTGGCCATACACCTCACCAATGCGATTGCGCGGCTTGGAAGGCATTCACCCCAATGAACTCTGCTAAAAACCCTACGGAGGGAATTGCAGAAAACAAAGAAGCGATGACGCGACGCAACAGCGCATTGATTCGACTGCTGCTCTCGGCCCTCTGGATCTTGCTCTGGGTGTTTGCCTTCTTGAGCCTCACCAGAGTGTTGCTCTGGGGCTTGAGTTGGTATTTCATCCGAGCCGCCATCGCCATCGGCTTGGCGTACTACCTGATCGATCGCCTACGGCGCCTGCGTCAGGTCCAGCACCTACGCGCCCTGACTTTCCGGGCCTGGCTGGAGGAGGACTAGCTCCCAACCGTGGCCCTTGAGCTTGTGATTCATCCACGGCTGGTCATTCCAGCGGCGGATTTGACCTGGTCCTTTCGCCGCAGCGCTGGCCCGGGCGGACAAAACGTCAACAAGCTGGAAACGGCTGTCGAGCTCAGTTTTGACATCGAAGCCTGCTCAGTTCTTGGACCATTTCAGAAACAACGACTGCAGGCACGGCTGCCGCAGTTGAAAGGCTCGAGCGTGCTCAGCATTCAGGCCTCCGAGCACCGTTCCCAGTACAAAAACCGCTGCCTCGCCCTTGAAAAGATGGCCGCGGTGTTGCGCGAGGCCCTGAAGCCAGACCCCAAACCACGCCGCGCCACCAAGCCCTCGAAAGCAGCCACTCGCCGGCGTCTGGACAGTAAAAAAATGCGAGGTGATGTCAAACGCAACCGGCAACATCGGCCGCGCCTGGATGACTGATCTCGCTAGACGTAGCGCCCCGGGTATTCCCCCGGATGGTCAATGCGGGTCACCCTCACACCTGCTGCCGTTTGCCCCGAGAAGCGCAGGATGTCACTGCCAGAGACCTCAAAGCCCAGGTCCTGGGCCAGGCGGGCGACATCGTCGGCCGTCATCGCCTCCTCCAGCGCTTGCCGCAGTGCTGGCTCAGCCTGAACCCGCACAAAAAACTGCTGCAACTGCTGGAAAGACAACGTGCTCCATCCTCAGGAGGCCAGGCTAAAAGCTGTCGGCTTGAGCACAGCCGCCGGTGGCCTAGAGCGCAACGGAATCCAGTCAGAACAGGCACTCTGAGGGGCGCGAAGCCATCTCGGCCTGAATGGAAGCCACCCTCCCCGTGGTCATCACCCCGGATCACGAGACCCGCGCGCTGTGGCCGGAATGGCCGGAGAGCACCTTCACCATTCCCGCTCGAACTCTCCAGAACGATGGGCTGAGTTGGGATGAGCTGCTGGGGCAGCGCTGAAGACTCCAAACTGGTGCGACTGCGCCTCCGTCGCCCCATGCCAGGCCCCACCGCCGTCAGCGCGAAAGACAAAAACGAGTGGGCAAACTTTGTCGTTCAGGAAGTGGTGAGCTTCCTTGGTGCGCGCAAAGAAGAGATCTACGCCAACTACGCCGCGCAAAGCGAGGGCAAGCTCAGCCGGGAGACCATCGAAGAGGCCGGGCTGATGGATTTTGAAATTGCCCTGACCTATCTGCAGGACCGCAGCTCAGGCCTGGGCCGCGGTTTTCTTGGGATGAATCTGATTCGCTAACGGCTCGACTTACACGTTGAAGAGGAACTCCATCACGTCGCCTTCCTCAACGACGTATTCCTTGCCTTCAGCGCGCAGCCAACCTTTATTACGGGCTTCAGAGAGTGAACCCGCTTCAAGCAACTGCTTGTAGCCAATGGTCTGGGCCCGAATAAAGCCGCGCTCGAAGTCGGTGTGAATCACACCAGCGGCCTGGGGAGCGGTCATGCCGGCTTTGATCGTCCAAGCACGGGTTTCCTTTTCACCCGTCGTGAAATAGGTGCGCAGGCCCAGCAGGCTGTAGGTGGCCCGGATCAGGCTCTGCAGACCACCCTCTTCAACGCCCAGTCCTTCCAGGAATTCAGCACGGTCCTCTTCAGGCAGCTCAATCAGTTCCGCCTCCACCTGCGCGGAGATGCGCACGGTTCCTGCGCCCTCTTTCTCCGCCAAGACCGCGACTTCCTCGCAGTAGGCATTGCCACTGGAGAGGTCGTCTTCGCTGACGTTGGTGGCGTAGATGATTGGCTTGGCCGTCAGCAAGCCCAGGGGCTTGATCATCGCGGCCTCTTCCTCTGTGAGGCTGACGCTGCGGGCGGCACCGCCCTGCTCCAGCACCGCCTGGATGCGCTCAAGCGCCTCGTCTTCCGCCTGGGCTTCTTTGCTGGTGCGCGCTTGCTTTTTCAGACGCTCGCGGCGTTTCTCCACTTGGGACAGGTCCGCCAGGCCCAGCTCCAGGTTGATCACCTCGGCATCGCGGGCCGGTCCAACCGACCCACTCACGTGGATCACGTCGTCGTCCTCGAAGCAACGCACGACGTGGACGATGGCGTCCACCTCCCGGATGTTGGCCAGAAATTTGTTGCCCAGTCCTTCCCCTTGGCTGGCGCCCTTCACCAGGCCGGCGATATCGACAAACTCCACCCGCGTCGGGATCAGTTCCTTGCTCTTGCTCAGATCCGAGAGCTGCTGCAGGCGGGGATCAGGAACCGCCACCACACCGGAGTTCGGCTCAATCGTGCAAAAGGGATAGTTGGCGGCTTCGGCTTGAGCATTGGCCACCAAGGCGTTGAACAGGGTCGACTTGCCCACATTGGGCAGCCCCACGATTCCGGCTTTAAGCATCGATGGAATCTACGGTTTGCCCTCGATGGCGGTGATCCCTCCCTGACCGAACCCCCGCCCGCTGCCCGCCACCAGGAAGACTGGGGTGACACCGGGAGCCAGGCAGGTCAACGCGATGCTCCAAGACCGTCGTCGAAAACAACCTGTTGCGACCTGGCTGCAAGGCAACACCTTGAGCCTCAAGAGACTGGCGGCTGATCGCCCCTGGCTGGCCCGTCGTCGCTTCTGGGCCGCCGCCCTCGCCGGGACCGTTTTGATTGCCGGTGGAGCAACGGCGCTCAACCTCAGCCGCAGCGCCAAGCAAGCCCGCAGCCTCAACACTTACACCTCCGTCGCCGAGGAAGGCTCCCTGCCGGGCCTGATCACGGCCAGTGGCGAACTGGAGGCCTTCCGCCTGGTCAACGTCAGCCCCAAACGCCAAGGGGTACTCAAGACCCTTTATGTGGAAGAGGGCGACAGCGTCAAAGCCGGCCAGGCCCTGGCCCTGATGGATGGGGGTGACCTTCAGGACCGGCTCGAGGAGCTCTCCGCCCAACTGCAATCGGCCAAAGCCCAACAGGCGCGTAGCCAGAGCGAACTGCAACGCCGGGAAAACCTGGTGCGCAACGGCGCCATTAGCCAGGACAACTACAACAGCGCCAAGGCGGCCTACCTCGTCGACCGCGCCGCCGTCGAGGCTGCCCAACAGCGGCTGGAGCAGCGCGAGATGGAGCGCAGTGAATTGGTCGTCCGCGCTCCCTTTGCAGGAACCATCACCGCGCGGTTTGCCGACCCTGGGGCCTACGTGACGCCCACCACCTCGGCCTCCGCCTCCGCCGGTGCCAGCAGCTCCTCCATCGTCGAGTTAGCCCAGGGCCTCGAGGCCGTGGCCAAGGTGCCAGAAAGCGACATCGGCCGGATCAAGCTCGGACAAACCGGCTCGGTGCGCGTCGATGCCTTCCCGGACCGTCGCTTCAAGGCCCAGGTCCGTCAGATCGCTCCGCGCGCGGCCAAGCTCAACAACGTCACCTCCTTTGAGGTCACCCTGAAGTTCGTCGAGCCGGCGCCTGAACTGCGCATCGGCATGACCGCCGACATCGACTTCAATACCGGGAACCTCCCCCCGCGGACGCTGGTGCCGACGGTGGCGGTCGTGACCGAGCGGGGTAAGCCTGGGGTGCTGCTGGTGGGCCCGGGCAACCAGCCCAAGTTCCAAGCCGTGACCCTCGGAGCCAGCAGCGGCCGCAACACCCAAATCCTTGACGGCATCAAGCCCGGGACACGGGTCTTTATCGACCTGCCCCCCTGGGCAAAGCGCAAAGGCGATTCGAACTAAACCTGCGCCTCAGCCGCCGCATGGCGGCGCTCGTTGAGGAAGCTGCGGCAGGCCTCCAGGATGCGCGTGCTGGCCTGGCCATCCCCGAAGGGGTTGTGCGCCCTGGACATCTCTTCGTAGGCCTCGGCGTCATCCAGCAGCAGCGAAGCCTCCCGGAGAATGTCAGCGGAATCCGTGCCGATCAGCTTGGCGGTGCCGGCATCCACGGCCTCGGGCCGCTCGGTGGTGCGCCGCAGCACCAGGACCGGCTTACCCAGGGCCGGAGCCTCCTCCTGCAGTCCACCGGAGTCCGTCAACAGAAGCGTCGCGCCGCGCATCGCCGCCACCAGACGGTCGTAGTCCAGGGGTTCGGTCAAGAACGCCCGGGGGTGATCGCCCAGGAGTGCCTGCAGGGGCTCCCGCACCGTTGGGTTGCGATGCAGCGGCAGCAGCAGCGCCGTATCGGGGTAGCGCTCCAGCACCGCCAAAAAGCCCTTGCCGATCTCCTGGAGCCGCTCGCCCCAGTTCTCCCTGCGGTGGACCGTCGCCAGGATCACCCGCTGCTTCTCAAAGTCCAACCCCGGCAGCTCAAACGGGGGAGCTTTTTTCGCCATCAACAACAGCGCATCAATCACCGTGTTTCCGGTGGTGATGGTTTGGCCCACCACCCCAGAGGCCGCAAGGTTGCGGGCCGAGACGTGGGTCGGAGCAAAGTGCAGCAAGGCCACCTGGGAGATCAGACGGCGGTTGGCCTCCTCGGGGTAGGGATCAAAAATGTTGTCGGTGCGCAGGCCCGCTTCCACGTGGCCCACAGGGATTTGCTCGTAGAACGCCGCCAAAGCGGAAGCAAAGGCCGTCGTGGTGTCCCCCTGCACCAAGACCAAGTCAGGGGGGAACTGCTCAAACTCAGCCTTCAAGCCCTGCAGCGCCGCGCAGGTGATGTGGGTCAGGGTTTGCTTGGGGGCCATCAAGGCCAGGTCGTGGTCGGCCTGCAGGTCAAACAGGTCCATCACCTGGGTCACCATCTCCCGGTGCTGACCGGTCAGCACCACCCGGGTGTTGAAGTCATCGGACTGCTGGAAGGCCTGGATCACCGGAGCGAGCTTGATCGCCTCCGGACGGGTTCCCAACACGATGCAGACGTTGTGGGGAGCGCTCACTCAGGTGCCGTTGGCAGACCTCTGGATCCTAAAGATGGCGGGCAAAAAAGCTGCCCCTGATCGGATTTGCAGCAACAGTGACGGCAGCGCGCCTGCGGGCCAGTGAGCAACAGTTCGCCCTTCCCCATCGGGCTGTTCCCAGAGCAGGCAACGGCAGCAGCAGAAAGCCCGACTAAGCCACTGGATGGAGCCCTCCAAGGGCAGCAACCCAGCTCACTCGAAGGCATCGTCAAACTTGCTGCGGAGCAGGGCTTCTCCGATGTCCACCTTGGGGTGGGCGAGGAACCCCGCTACCGCGACCGCGGCGAGATGCTGCGCACGGGCTGGCCCGTCACCGATGCCGCGGGCTTCCAGCACTGGCTCAGGGAAATGCTGAGCCCCGCTCAGATCGATACCTTCCAGCGGGACAAGGAATTTGATGGCTCCCACGCCTTCCCCTTTGTCAGGGTCCGCATCAACCTCCTGGACTCCCTGCGGGGACCCGCGATGGTGCTGCGGCTGATTCCGCAAACCATCGCCAGCCTTGAGGAGCTCCAGCTCCCCCCAGTGCTGCAGGAGCTGGCCTCCAAACCCAAGGGCCTGGTGCTGATCACAGGTCCCACCGGGTCAGGCAAGAGCACAACCCTCGCCGCGATGATCGATTGGATCAATCGCAACCGGGCCTGTCACATCCTCACGATTGAGGACCCGGTGGAATTTGTGCACCGCAGCCAGCAGTCCTTGATTCGCCACCGCGAAGTCGGGCAGCACACCAAGCACTTTCCCAGTGCCCTCAGGGCTGCCCTCAGGGAAGACCCCGACGTGATCCTGATTGGGGAAATTCGCGACGGAGAGACCCTGACCACTGCCCTTGAGGCATCCCAGACCGGTCACCTGGTCTTCGGCACCCTGCACACCAATTCGGCCGTCAAAACCGTCGAGCGGGTTCTGGGGATGGTTCCGCCCCAGGACCAAGGCAGCCTGCGGCGCTCCCTGGCGGAAAGTCTGCTCGGGGTGGTCGCCCAAGGGCTGATCAAAACGAGCGACGGCAAACGGGCCGCCTTTCACGACATCTTGATCAACACCGACGCCTGCAAGGACTACCTCGAGCGCGGTGAGCTTGAAGAGATCGAATCGATCATGGCCCGCAGCGGCTTTGATGGCATGCAAACCGCCAATCAGGCCCTGATCGCCTTGGTGGAAGGGGGAAGGACTTCAGCCGAGGCGGCCCTCGCCCAAAGCCTCAAGCCCAACGAACTTGGCCAGGCCCTGCGGGGCAAGGACTAGACCTTGCCGGCGAGGCGGGCAATCAGCAAGACACTCAAGCCAACGGAGAGGCCCACCATCGCCATGCGGCCGTTCCAGATTTCAGCCTGAGGCGTAAAGCCGCGCTTCCACTGGTTCAGCTCCTCAGGAGCCGCTTCAACAACCTGGTCTGGGGTAGGGGCGGAGTCTGCAGTGGCCATCGCCTCTGCCTTCAAACTCCAAGCAGCCTACGGAAATCAGAAGGGCGCCTGGGGTTCATAAAGAACCGGAGCCTGCTCCAGGGGCAGCCTGGGCGTCACAGCCAGCTCAATCGAGCTTTGTGCGCCAGCACGGAAGCGCTGTTCGGCCGCCACACCGATCATTGCGGCGTTATCGGTGCAGTAGGCCAGGGGCGCTACCCGCCACTCGAGCGCAAGCGCCTGGCAACGCTCCTCCAGCCGCGCGCGCAAACGATGGTTTGCCGCCACTCCGCCCACCATGACGATGGTCTTCAGTCCCTGATCGCGGGCGCAGCGGGTCGTGCGCTCGACCAGGACGTCGGCGACCACCTGCTCAAAGCTCGCCGCCACATCCGCCAAGGGAAACGGCTCGCCGCCGGCGGCTTCCTCGGCCCGCAGTTGATTGACCAGCCGCAGAACCGCCGTCTTGAGACCGCTGAAGCTGAAGTCGTAGGGATGGAAGCCCCCTTCGGGCCGTGACACCCGGCCCTTAGGAAGGCTGAAACGCGTGGAATCGCCACTGGCGGCGGCGGCCTGAACGGCCGGGCCTCCCGGATAGCCCAGGCCCAATAGACGGGCGACCTTGTCAAAGGCCTCACCGGCGGCGTCATCGCGACTGCGAGCAAGACGCGTGTAGTCACCGGGACCATCCACACGGATCATCTCGGTGTGCCCACCGCTGACCAGCAGCACCAAATAGGGTCCCGGCGGCAGGGGATCTCCCAGCTGGACCGAGCAGAGGTGCCCCTCCAGGTGATGGACCCCCAGAAACGGTTTTCCGTGAAGGCGAGCCAGGCTCCGCCCGGTCACCGATCCGATCAACAGCGCACCGACCAACCCCGGGGCCGCGGTCGCCGCGATGGCATCGAGCTCCTGGTAACTGACGCCGCTCTGCGCCATCACCTGTTCAATCAGATGGGGCAGCGCCTCCACATGGCGTCTGGAGGCGATTTCCGGAACGACGCCACCCCAACGGGCGTGCTCCTCCATTTGCGTTGCAACCGCGCTCGCGAGCACCGTTTGATTACACACAACGGCTGCGGCTGACTCGTCACAACTTGTTTCGAGGGCCAGCAGCGTGGGCATTAGGTCTGGAGAGCTCTCTTACTGTCCGTAAGTGACATCCTGCCGTGCAGCAGCTGGACCTGACGATGCGCCGCCTTTTTGCAGTTCTCATTTCTGCCCTGCTGATCTTCGGCTTCGCCCCCGTGGCGAAAGCTGATGTTGCAGGCCTGACCCCCTGCGCTGAAAGCGCACGCTTCCAATCCCGGGCCGCCGCCGCCTCCACCCCCCAGGCCAAGGCGCGCTTCGAGATGTACAGCCAGGCCTCCTGCGGCGCTGATGGCCTGCCCCACCTGATCGTGGATGGTCGCCTCAGCCACGCTGGTGACTTCATCATCCCCGGCATCGCCTTCCTCTACATCGCTGGTTGCATCGGCTGGGCCGGTCGCAACTACCTGATGGCCATCCGTGGCAGCAAGGACGCCGCCATGAAGGAAATCCAGATCGACCTGTCTCTGGCCTTCAAGAGCACCCTGGCCGCAGCCACTTGGCCCATCGCTGCCTTCGCTGAACTCAGCGGCGGCAAGCTGACCGAATCCGACGACAAGATCACCGTCTCCCCCCGCTGATCGCGGCGGGTTATCTCCACTCTTTCAACGTCATTCCGATGAAAAAGTTCCTGACCACCGCCCCGGTCTTCGCCGCGATCTGGTTCACCGTCACCGCTGGCATCCTGATCGAATTCAACCGCTTCTTCCCCGATCTCCTCTTCCACCCGATGTGATCGGCAGTTGCCATTGAAAAAGGCCCCAATCGGGGCCTTTTTTATTGCCCAGCGCCCCTAGCCAAGCCCCATCAACTGCTCCAGCTGCTGCAAGGCCACCGTCAGATCGCCATTGACGATCACCGCGTCGAATTCGGACTCGGCCTGCAGCTCCACCCGGGCTCGCTCAAGCCGCCGAACAATGGCCTCCTCGCTATCGGTGCCCCGTCCGCGAATGCGGCGCTCAAGCTCCTCAAAGGAGGGGGGCTTGATGAAGATCTGGAAACCGCTGGGGAAGCTGCGGCGCACCTGACGCGCCCCTTCCAACTCGATCTCCAGCAGGACCGGCCGGCCCGCTTGAAGCTGAGCCTCCACGGGCTCACGGGGGGTGCCGTAGCAGTTACCGGCGAACTCGGCCCACTCGAGCAAGCCCCCTTGGGAGACCTTGGCGTCGAAATCAGCCCGGTTCAAAAAGAAATAGCTCGTGCCCTCCACCTCACCGCTGCGGGGGGAGCGGGTGGTCGCTGAAATCGAAAGCCAGATCTCGGGATGACGCTCCAGCAGGGCAGTCACCAAGGTCCCCTTGCCGACTCCACTGGGGCCCGTGATCAGAAACAACCGGCCGCTGGAGGAGGGCTCTTCCGCCATTGGGACTCAACCATGGCCCTGCAGAGTAAGAGTGCCTCCGCAGCGAATCG
This sequence comes from Vulcanococcus sp. DEBay_Sum29NL08_54, assembly GCF_017859255.1. NCBI lineage: Bacteria > Bacillati > Cyanobacteriota > Cyanophyceae > Synechococcales > Synechococcaceae > Vulcanococcus > Vulcanococcus sp. DEBay_Sum29NL08_54. Next base: position 6,523 of record NZ_JAFMNJ010000008.1, on the reverse strand, counting down.
GCGCAGACCATGGCCGCCCAGTCCCTCCAGGCCATGGACCTCACCAGCCTTCGTGCGGTGTTGGCGGAACTACGGCCGCAACTGGTGCCCAGCCGCTTTGAGAAAGCCCAACAGGCCGACGGGCAGACCCTTCACCTGGGGTTCCGCACGCTGGAGCGGCGGCTCTGGCTCGAGCTCAGCTGGCTGGCCGAAGCACCGCGCCTGCTGGAGATCCCGCCTCCCCCCAAGCAGGGGGATGGCAGCACCCTGGCGCAACAGCTCCAGCACGGACTGAGCGGGCTGGCGCTCACCGGCCTCCAACAAGACGGTTGGGAGCGGGTGGTGGAACTGGACTTCGCCACCAGGCCGGGGGAGCCGGCCCAGCGGAGCCTGGTCCTGGAGTTAATGGGCCGCCACAGCAATGTCTTCCTGCTGGATCAAGACCGCAGGGTCGTGGCCGTGGCCCGGCAGGTCCGCGATAACCAGTCCCGCCTAAGGCCGATCAGCACCGGCGATCTCTACAGCGCCCCACCGCCCATGGGCGGTCGCTGCCCCAGCCGCAGCGAGAGCTTTGAGCACTGGAAAAGCGAACTGCAACTGCTGCCGCTGCCGCTAAAACGCGCCCTGCCCAGCGCCTATCAAGGCATCAGCCCAGCGCTCGCGCGCCAATTGGTCGCGGGACTCGGCGATGACCTACTCGATCAACCCGCACAGGGCCTCAGCCCGGTGACCTGGGACCAGCTCTGGCAGCGCTGGCAGCTCTGGCTCGAGGCCCTGGAGGAGGAACGTTTCGTATTCCGCCTGGACGAGGGCGGGGGGTATTGCTGTTGGAGCAGCGAGCGCGCACCAGAGCAGCCAGACAGCCTCAACGCCCAGCTGGCGAGCTATCACCGCGATCGCTTGCAAGCCAGGACCTTTCAACAGCGGCAGCAGGCCCTCAAGCAGCGGCTCGAGCGGGCCTTGGAGCGCGAACGGCAGCAACAGCAGCAACAGCAAGCGCTCCTGGATCAAGTCGGCAACAGCACTGGACTGCAGGAGCAGGCCGACGCCCTGCTCTGCCAAGCCAACCCCAGCCGAGACACGGTGAACGAGGCCCAGAAGCTCTACAAAAAAGCGCGGCGTCTGCGGCGCTCCGTGGCCGCCATCACCCCCCGACTGGCCCAGCACCAGCAGCAACTTGAGCAACTGGAGGCAAGCCTGACCTTCCTGGAGCTCATCCAGCTCGAGTGCCAATGGGACCCCGCCAACGGGCTCCTGCAACTGCAGGCCCTCGAAGAGGACAGCGAGAGGCTCTGGCAACGCCAACCCAGCAACCGCAAGGAACGCAGGCGAGCGCAGGGGGATCCCAGCCCCCTATCCGTCACCAGCCCAAGGGGTCTGACGATCCAAGTTGGCCGCAATCACCGCCAGAACGAATGGATCAGCCTCCAACAGGCCCGCAAGGGGGATCTCTGGTTCCACGCCCAGGAGTGCCCCGGTAGCCATGTGGTGCTGAAGAGTTCAGTCGCCCCTGCGGAGGACAGCGATCTGCAAGCGGCGGCCAGCCTGGCGGCCCACTTCAGCCGTGCCCGCGGCAATCGCCAGGTGGCGGTGGTCATGACCCCCTGTGAGCAGTTGCAGCGGATCCCGGGGGCGGGTCCAGGAACCGTCAGACACCGCGGTGGTGAAGTCCTCTGGGCCGACCCCGACGCCGCTGAGGCACTACTGCGCGGCAAACCCCTTAGCCTCAGTGGGGAGCAACAGTCATGAGCGATCAACCCCAGGGCCCTGACGGTCGCCCCGCTGGAGTCGCGCCGCCGCCTCCCATCAAGATTCCGGCCGCTGAAGTCCAAGAGGACTTCCCCTCCGAGGTGGAGATGACCCTCGTTGGGCACCTCGAGGAGTTGCGCAGCCGAGTCCTGCGCAGCCTGCTTGCGGTGGTCGTTGGCGCGGCCGCGTGTCTGCTGTTTGTCCGGCCGCTGGTGCGCCTGCTTGAGGTACCCGCCCACGGCATTCACTTCCTGCAGCTGGCACCGGGGGAATTCCTACTGGTCTCTTTGAAGGTGGCGGGCTACGCCGGTCTCACCCTGGCCCTGCCCTACGTCCTCTACGAAGGCCTGGCCTTCGTCCTACCCGGCCTGACCCGCAGGGAACAAAAGCTCGTGGCTCCAGCGGTCGCGGGGTCCGCCGTGCTCTTTCTGGCGGGCCTGGCCTTTGCCTGGTGGGCCCTGGTTCCAGCCGCCCTGAACTTCCTCGTGAGTTACGGCGCGGATGTCGTGGAGCCGCTGTGGTCCATCGAGCGCTATCTGGACTTCGTGCTGCTGTTGATGGTGGCCACCGCTTTGGCCTTCCAACTACCCGTGCTGCAGATGCTGCTGGCGGCCCTGGGACTCGTGCGCTCAGAGTCCATGCTCTCGGCCTGGCGTTTTGTGGTGATGGCCTCCGCCCTGGCCGGGGCTGTGCTGACCCCCTCGACGGACCCGATCACGATGCTGCTGCTCAGTGGCGCCATCACGGCGCTCTATCTCGTCGGTGTTGGCTTGGCTCGGGTGGTCCAACGGCCGGCCTAGATCAGAGCAGGAACTCACTCGCCCGCCCCTCAGGAAGCTCCAGGGCCAGGTTCATCGCCTTACCCAGGCGGGGTTTGTCATTGGTGGTGGTGAGCCATTGGCGCACCTGTCCGGCCACACCAAGCCCATTGAGGGTGGCCACAAGCTCGTCGAGCTTGGCGGTGTACTGCTCGGCATCCAGGGGAAAGGATTGCTGCTCGAGGTACGCCCACATCACCTGCAAATAAAGGCGACCGCGCCGGGACGTCAGCTGTAGGTCGTAGGAGGCCTGCCAACGGCCCCGCAGGGTCTCAAGGATCTCCGCAGTGGCCAGGGGAGCGGCAGGTGACTCAGTCACAGCAAGGCAAAGCAAGACGCCCTCGCAACAGCATGTTGCAGGCTTCGGCCACCTGCCTGCAGTTCGGGCCCGTTGCGGGAACGACAAGGTCCATAATGGCCCCCACGTCGATGTGGCTGCAGGCCGCCCCGTATGACCCAAATCCCAGCGAGCGCCTCGAGCGGTGATGTCCCCGGAATGGGTCGCCGGCAGTTCATGAACCTGCTGACCTTCGGTTCGGTGACCGGAGTTGCCCTTGGCGCCCTCTACCCGGTGGCCAACTACTTCATCCCCCCGAAGGCCGCTGGCTCCGGCGGTGGTACGGCCGCCAAGGACGAGCTGGGTAACTCCGTCACCGCCAGTGGCTGGCTGAGCGACCACCGCGAGGGTGATCGCAACCTGGTGCAGGGCCTCAAGGGCGACCCCACCTACCTGATCGTCGAAGGCAGTGATGCCATCGGCAGCTACGGCATTAATGCCATCTGCACCCACCTGGGTTGCGTTGTGCCCTGGAACGCAGCGGCCAACAAGTTCATGTGCCCCTGCCACGGCTCGCAGTACGACAACACCGGCAAGGTGGTGCGCGGCCCTGCCCCCCTCTCCCTGGCCCTTGCACACGTCTCGGTCGAGAACGACAACGTGTTCCTGAGCCAGTGGACCGAAACTGATTTCCGCACCGGCGAGAAGCCCTGGTGGGTCTGATCTCCTCCCCAACCGTTTCCCTCTCGCCCCCACGCCCCATGCGTCGCTCCTTCTCCCTGCTGCTGAGTTCGGTTCTGGTTCTCGGCGCACTCTTCTTTGCTCCTCAGGCCAGCTGGGCTTATCCCTTCTGGGCACAGCAGCAATACGACTACCCCCGGGAAGCCACCGGCAAGCTGGCCTGCGCCAACTGCCACCTGGCGAAGAAGCCCACCCACGTGGAACTGCCCCAAGCGGTCTTCCCCGATGAGGTCTTCAAGGTTGAAGTCGAGATCCCTTACGACACCAGCGTTCAGCAGGTGTCTGGCGATGGCTCTCCCACCGGCCTGAACGTGGGTGCTGTCGTGATGCTTCCCGACGGTTTCAAACTCGCTCCCGCTGATCGTCTGACCGACGAACTCAAGGAAGAGACCGAAGGCGTTTACGTCACCACCTGGGACGAAGAGAACCCCAACATCCTGTTGGTCGGTCCCCTGCCCGGCGATGACCACCAGAAGATCGTCTTCCCGATCCTCTCGCCTGACCCCGCTGCCGATAGCAACATCCACTTCGGCAAGTTCCAGCTGCACGTCGGCGGTAACCGCGGCCGCGGTCAGGTGTACCCCACCGGTGAGAAGAGCAACAACGGCGTCTTCAACGCTTCTGCTGCTGGCACCGTTGAAGCGATCAACGCCGGTGACGCCGGTGCCTCCGTTGTCGTCATCAAGACCGCCGACGGCAACAGCGTGAGCGACACCATCCCCGCTGGCCCCACCGTCACTGCCCAAGTGGGCGATGTGGTCGCCGCTGGTGCAGCCCTGACCAATGACCCCAACGTGGGTGGCTTCGGTCAACTGGATGCTGAGGTCGTTCTGCAGAACCCCGTGCGCATCTACGGCTTGCTGGCCTTCTTCGCCGCCGTGGCTCTTGCCCAGATCATGCTTGTTCTGAAGAAGAAGCAGTTCGAGAAGGTGCAGGCCGCCGAAGGCCTTTGATGCCCTTCGCTGTGTTCACCTCCCCTGGCCCCTTGCTGTTTCAGCTGGGGCCATTTTCTTTGCGTTGGTACGGGCTGCTCATCGCGATTGCGGTGCTCTGCGGACTCGCCCTGGCCACCCGCCTGGGCAAAGAGCGGGGCATCGATTCGACGCTGATCGCCGATCTGCTGCCGCTGCTGGTCCTGGCGGCCGTCGTTGGTGCCCGGATCTACTACGTCACCTTTGAGTGGCGTCAGTACCGCTTCAACTGGCTGGATGCACTGGCCATCTGGCGCGGCGGCATTGCCATCCATGGGGCCCTGATTGGTGGGACCTTGGCGGTGATCCTCTACAGCCGCTGGCGCAAGATCGCCTTCTGGAATCTGCTGGATGTCCTGCTTCCCTCGGTGGCACTGGGCCAGGCCATCGGGCGCTGGGGGAACTTTTTTAATTCCGAGGCCTTCGGTCTTCCCACGGACCTTCCCTGGAAGCTGACCATCCCGTTTTCGAACCGACCGGTTGAATTTCTCGATCAATCGACCTTTCACCCGACCTTTCTCTACGAGTCGATCTGGAACCTGGGCGTCCTGCTGCTGCTGCTCTGGCTGTTTCGGCGGGGGATGGAAGGGCGGATCGCACTGCCTGCTGGCGCCCTGAGCTGCGTCTATCTGATGAGTTACAGCTGCGGTCGCCTTTGGATTGAAGGACTGCGGATTGATCCGCTCTGCCTGATGGGGACACCGCCCTACTGCGCCGGTGGACTGCGCATGGCCCAGCTGATCAGCCTGGTCTTGATCGCGCTGGGTGGCTTGGGCCTCTACTGGCTCTATGGCCGCAAACGCCCCCTACCCGACCCCAGCGGAGTGAAGCCATGAGCACGACCACGGGAAAGGTCTGGATTGTTGGAGCGGGCCCAGGCGCTCCCGATCTGCTGACCCTGCGGGCAGCCAGAACGATTGAACAAGCGGAGGTCCTGATCTGGACCGATTCGCTGGTCAATCCTCAGCTGGCGGCAATGGCGCCCCAGGACTGCGAGCGGATCCGAACCAGCACCCTGACCTTGGAGGAGGTGATGCTGCTGATGCTCGATCGCGTCAAGCAGGGCAAGCGCGTGGTGCGCCTGCATGACGGAGACACTTGCCTCTACAGCGCCCTCAACGAACAGCTCTGCCGCTTGCTCGATGCCGATGTTGCCGTGGAGGTCGTCCCCGGACTCAGTGCTTATCAGGCCACTGCCGCCCGCCTGAACAGCGAGCTCACCATTCCTGGACTGGTGCAGACGATTGTGCTTGGCCGGGCTGGGGGGCGAACCGGCGTGCCAGAGAGCGAGTCCCTGGAGCGGCTGGCATCGCTCAAGGCCTCCCTCTGCCTGTACCTCAGTGCTCGGCACGTCGAGGAGGTGCAGCGTGAACTGCTGCTGCACTATCCAGCGGACACCCCTGTGGCGATTGGCTATCGCGTCAGCTGGCCCGACGAGTGGATCAGCGTTGTCCCCCTGAAGGACATCGATCGGGTCAGCCGCGAGCGCGAGCTGATCCGCACGACCCTCTACGTGGTGAGCCCCGCCCTCGCGGCACCTGGGGGCCCCCGCTCCAAGCTCTATTCAGCGAGCCACAACCACCTCTTCCGCGGCGGCGCTGAGTAAGCCCACCGCGCGGGCCATGATCTAAGCTCTGTCTGCGCGAGCGACGAGCGCACGCGGGCGATTAGCACAGCGGTAGCGCACTTCCTTCACACGGAAGGGGTCACTGGTTCGAATCCAGTATCGCCCACTTGTTTGAACCCCTTGGCCGGGCGCAACAGACTGCGCCCGGCTTTTTTGTGTTTCGGGGCACATGGCCATAAGCCGGGCTGATCACTTCCATCACCAGCCGGCATCGGAAGCGGGCACGGCGAGCGTGAGCAGCGCTTAAAGTTTCATTGCTGGATATGTCCAGCTCTTCATAAACCGCCAGGCGTTCGCGCACGGCACTTCTTTCCCGTACTCATGACGACCACCCTCCAGCAGCGCCAAGGCGCTTCTGCGT
>NZ_JAFMNJ010000023.1:0-27997 GCF_017859255.1 Vulcanococcus sp. DEBay_Sum29NL08_54 | reverse complement strand
AGGAGAGTTCCCACTCACGACCCATGTAGGCGTAGATGCCGATGAGGAAGTGGAAAACAACCAGCTGGAAAGGACCGCCGTTGTACAGCCACTCGTCGAGGCTGGCGGCTTCCCAGATGGGATAGAAGTGCAGGCCGATGGCGTTGCTGGAGGGGATCACAGCGCCAGAAATGATGTTGTTGCCGTAGATCAGGGATCCAGCAACAGGCTCACGGATGCCGTCGATATCCACCGTCGGGGCGGCGATGAAGGCAACGATGAAGCAAATGGTGGCGGCCAGCAGGCAGGGAATCATCAGAACGCCGAACCAACCCACATAAATGCGGTTGTCGGTGCTGGTGACCCACTCGCAAAACTGCGTCCAAGAACTGGAGCCGCTCTTACGAAGAGCAGTGGTCATAAGGGAAGGCCCAATCGAGCCAAATGAGTACGAATGCCGCAGATGCGGCCTGCAAAACCTAGGAGCCCCTAGAAAACATTTCCTGGAGCAAAAATTAAATTCAGCAAAGAACCAAAATGTTCATGAAGAGCTTCATGAAGCCTTCATGAAGCTATGTATAGCGCTCGAGTCTGCGCGGCCTGGCGATTAGGCGGGGGCCGATTGTTCTTTGAGCCACTGCTGCGCAGAAACCAAAAACGCGCTCCAGTCCAGTTTCTCCTCGTCCGCCGCGCGGGCAACCAACAGGGGAGCCTGGCGCTGCAAGAGAGCATCCAACTCCGCTTCGGGAACACCGGCGGCCAAAGCCATGTAGTCAGCCATCGCCCGGCCCACAACCCTGGTCAGATAGGCGGCACTGAGGGCCTGCATGGCACCCCCCACAAGCCATGTCGGACCGTGCCACTTCACCACCGAGGCCAGGGCTTGAGAGCTCCACTCGACAACCCCCAGACTCAGCGCCGCCTTGCCCAACTGAGACGCCGAGGCTTGCAGTTGCTCAAGGGACCAAGGGCAATTCCAAAGCCTGGCCATCTCCTGAAGCATCAAGCCATTGGCAGCGGCCAGCACCAACAGATCCAAGCTGGGAAGAGGCGCCACAACGACGCCCGCCGCCACGGTCCACTGGGTGCGTTGCAGCAAACGGGACCAGTGCTGGCGGCGCAGGCCCTCGAGTTCAAGCTGCCAAGCCGCATGCAACTCCTGCAGGCAGCGTTGTTGGTTGCGCTCCCGGCTCAGCGGTGTGGATTCCGCGAACCAGGAGGTGAGGTCTTGCCAGCCACTGGCCTCCTGGGCCGCAAGCGGCCAACAGCGCCCGCGCAGATGAACGGGAAGCTGCTGCTCGAGTTGCTGGAGCTGGGCGGAACTCGCGAGCTCCTCTTTCGTGCGCACCAGAATTCCCACCCGCTGCTGCTCTGGCAGGGCTTCAAGCCAGCGCAGGTCAGCCGCGGTCAGGGGCAGATCGAGTCGATACAGCAGCAGCTCGCAGTGGCGAAACACCTCCGGCCACTGCCAGGACTGAGGAGACAAGGGCAGGGCGTGACTGCGATGCACCCGAAGTGGATGCACAGAGGGGCAGTGACACAACAGCTGCTCCTGCTCGGAAGCGCTCCACGCTGCGGTCCCCACCAGGGCCAGCTGAATGCAGGTCTCCTCTTGGCGCTGACGCAACAGCTCCAGCTGAGAGCGGCGCTGAGTCTGGTGGAGCTCAAAGGTCTTGGCCTGAGCACGACCCTCCTCAGCGCTGGCTGCCTGCAGCACTTGGAACTGCTCAAGAACCGCCTCACAGCGCTCAAGCCAACCCTCGGAGGACTGAGGCAGGTGCTGACCGCTTGGACGCATGCGCCCGCCAAGCAACCAGAGGCCGGCCCCTGCGGCACCCAACCCCATCAGCGAGGAGAGGGGCCCATGGAGGGACTCCAGCACCATCCAGCCGCCGCCTGCTGCCGCAAGCCAGGGCCAATGCCGCATTCCCTGGCGCAGAACCTGCGCTTTGAGCTCCTCCCCCAGTGAGACGGGCCTCGGCGATGGGGATTCAGCTGAGACCTGAGGAACCGTCAATGGGGAGCCTGAATTCGGCGGCCGCGCCAACTCTTTAGCTCAGCTATTAACCCATGCCCAGACCCAATAGCGTGGGAGGACCTCAATGAGCCTCCTTGGCCATGGGTCTTGCTGGCCAAACCAACGAGCGGGCCGACCGCCGGTCCGAGGTCCAGAGGGTCCTGCTGGTGGCCCTCGGGGTCAACGTGGCGATGACGCTGCTCAAGCTGATCATTGGTCTCTTGAGCGGATCGCTTGCGCTCTTGGCGGATGCCATGCACAGCGCCACCGATGGCTTGTCCAGCCTGCTGGGACTGATCACCAATGGCCTCTCGGACCCCAAGCCGGACCGCGATCACCCCTACGGCCATGACAAATACGAAGCGGTCGGAGCCCTAGCGATTGCGGGCTTCATTTGCTTGACGGCCTTTGAGATCGTGCGCACAGCCCTCGAGCGCATCAGCTCGGGCCTGCCCCCAATCCGCCTGGATGGCCAGGAGCTGCTGCTGCTCCTCATCGTCCTGGGCTGCAATCTGCTGCTTGCCGGATACGAGCGCAGTGAGGGCAGACGCCTGGGCAACCAGCTGCTGTTGGCCGATGCCAAACACACCACCAGCGACATCTGGACCACCGTTGTGGTCCTGGTCGGTCTCTGTGGGGTCGTTCTGTTCAAGCAGACCTGGCTGGACGTGGCGATGGCCATCCCGCTCTGCGTCCTCTTGATCCGTGTCTGCTGGCAGGTGCTGAAGACCAACTTGCCCTGGTTGGTCGATCAAATCGCCATTGCACCGGAATCCATCCACGAGACGGCGATGGGCGTCCCTGGAGTCCTCAACGTCCATGACATCGCCAGCCGCGGGGTTCTGGGTCAGCGGGTGTTCATTGAGCTCCACATGGTGGTGGATGCCGATGACCTGCCCAAAGCCCATCGGATTACCGAGCTCGTGGAGGAGCATCTCGAGCGGCGCTTTGGACCCGTTCGCTGCACAATCCACCTGGAACCGCGGGAGTACGCGGAATCCACCATCACCTTCCAGGGGACCCATGGCTGAGCTCCTGCGCTGGCTCACCCCCCATCAGCAGCAGCTCTTGGCCGATCTCAGTGACCGCCAACAACTGTTGGCTCGCTGGGATGGCGATCGGCCCATTGCCCTGCTCGAGCGCTGCTGGTTGCGGCTGCAGATCCTGCCCATCAGCAGGCTCAGCGCGGTTTTACCGCCCGACAACAGTGGTGAAGCCCCAGAGTTGATTCGCTTCCGCAACCTGATCCGCGCCGGTTTCTCGAGCGCAGAAGCGGAAGAGCAATGTTGGGATGAGTTCGGGAAGGTGGCCTGCTCCGAGGCGCTCCAACGCTTTTGGGCCGCACAAGATCAGGGTTGCCATGGCTGGACGCTGCAGGCCTACCTCGACCTGCTGTCGCGCTACCGAAGCAGCATCGAATCGGAGGGACCAAATCCTTTGCCGGTACTGGTCTTGGCCCGAGCAGGCAGTCCAGAACACCATCGCCTGATTTGGCACTGGCCGGCCTCACTGTCGGTAGGGCACACTTGCCGCTGACTTCTTCAGGTGTGCGGCCATGGCCGACGGTGATTTCCAGCGGAATTCGGGCGAGCAGTCCCAAGGCAACCGCGGTCCTCGCGAAGGTGGCGGGTTCCGCATTCGCCTGAGCGATAACGAGATGCGCGCCGCCCGCGCCGTGCAAGAGGCTTTTGGCGTCCGTTCCACCGTGGCAGCCCTGGGCCTGTCCCTGCGCACCGTGGCCCAGCTGATCGAAGAGGGCCGGATTGACGACATCGTTGCCCAGCAGAAGGCCAGTGCCGGTTCCCGGGGACGGGGCGAGCGCGGTGACCGTCGTGGCGAGCGCAATGAGCGCCCTGGCAACCGCCCCAATCCGTTTGCCCGTCCCGCCAAACCAGCAGCCGCGGTCCCTGAAGAGGAGACGGTGAGCGAGGAAGCCGCGTCGGAAACCACCGAAGTGGCAACAGAGCAAACCACCACCGAAGAGACCACCGAGGCCTGATTCGAGGCCGCTGCCGGGTCCTGCCTCCAGGCAGAATCCGGCGAACATTTCGCCAGCTCGCATGCAACGCGCCAGGGTCCTGTCCGGAGTTCAGCCCACTGGCGCCTTGCATTTGGGCAATTGGCTCGGAGCCATCCGCAACTGGGTCGGACTGCAGGAGACCCACGACACCTTTTTCTGTGTCGTGGACCTGCACGCGATCACCGTGCCCCATGACGCGGCCGCCCTGGCCCGTGACACGCGCAACACCGCCGCCCTCTATCTCGCCTGCGGAATCGATCCTGAGAAAGCGACGGTTTTTGTCCAGAGCCATGTCTCAGCCCACAGCGAGCTCTGTTGGCTCCTGAACTGCGTCACACCGCTCAACTGGTTGGAGCGGATGATCCAGTTCAAGGAGAAGGCCGTCAAACAGGGGGACCAGGTCTCCGTTGGCCTTCTGGACTACCCCGTGTTGATGGCGGCGGACATCCTTCTGTATGACGCTGACCTCGTGCCCGTTGGCGAGGACCAGAAACAGCACCTGGAGCTGGCCCGAGACATCGCCCAGCAGCGAATCAACGCTCGCTTTGCCCCGCGGGATGCCGAAGGCGAGCCCATCCCCGTCCTGAAGGTGCCCGAGCCGCTCATCCTCAAGGAGGGTGCCCGCGTAATGAGCCTGACCGACGGGCGCAGCAAGATGAGCAAGAGCGACCCCAACGAAGGATCCCGCGTCAATTTGCTGGATTCGCCTGAGGTCATCACCAAGAAGGTCAAGCGCGCCAAAACCGATCCCGTGATGGGCCTCGAATTTGGGAACCCGGAGCGCCCCGAAACCGACAACCTCTTGGGGCTCTATGCCCTGCTGAGCGGCAAAGGTCGTGAGGCAGCCGCTGCAGAGTGCGCCGCGATGGGCTGGGGCACCTTTAAACCCCTACTGGCCGAGACACTGGTCGAAGCGCTGCGCCCCATTCAAGAGCGCTACAACGACCTGAGCGCTGATCCCGCCGAACTGGACCGCGTCCTCAAAGCAGGCAGCGAGCGCGCCAATGCTGTGGCCCAGGCCACTCTGGAGCGAACCCGCGAGGCACTGGGCTTCCTCAAGGCGAACTGAGGCCCCAAGCCGCTAATCAAAAACGGAAGGAAAGATAAAGGTGGCTAATTCGTTACGGCGCATTGGCCAGCCAAAAACCTCGCCAATCGCCCTGGAGAACTAAAAATCAACCTGCAGCACATCGAGGCAGCACTTGTCCAGTTCGGACGGGAAGTCTCACCTTGAGACTCGGCTAGCCAGCAGTCTCAATGGACTGCGACGTTGTGCCGCTTGCCAATTCGTCATTCGCTCCAGCATTCCCTCAAGCCCAGTCGTGCCGCCGCTCCGGCCTGCTCACTGGGTCTGCTGCTTCTGGCCGCTGGCCCCCTCGTGGCTCCCTCCAAGGGAGTCGAGGTGGATCAGTCACTGGAGCAGATCGTGGCGGCTGCCAGCAAGACCGAGGACGGAGAGCTGTATGCGATCACCCCGGAGCGCCGGGCCCTGCTCAACACCATTCGCTACGCCGAGGGCACCTGGAAACAAGGCCCCGAGGGCTATCGCACCCTCTACGGCGGCGGGCGTTTCAGCAGCCTGGCCAAACACCCTGATGTGGTGGTGGTGAAGCGCTACACGAGCGCGGCCGCAGGTGCCTATCAATTCCTGCCCGGCACCTGGAAAGAAGCCGCAAACAAACTGAGCCTTCGCAGCTTCAAGCCCCACAACCAGGACCAAGCGGCCCTGTATCTGGTGGATCGCCGCGGTGTACTCGATCAAGTCGACCGCAGCGGCTTAACCCGCGGGGTGATGGCCGTGCTGTCCAAGGAGTGGGCCTCCTTCCCTAGCCACAACGGACTGAGCGCCTACGGCCAACCCGTGAAGAAGGCTGCGGAACTGGCCAACTTCTACGAATCCAACCTCAAGCAACTGAAGCGCAGCCGCTGGGCTCAGGCCTGAGGAGGATCGGGGCGCTCTTGCTCCGGAAGCGGCACTCCCGCCACCCGCAACATGGCGGAGAGGTTCCAGACCCGCATCATCAGGCGATGCCAAGGGGTCATGGCATCCATATCAACGGCCATGGGGGTCGAGCAGGCGGCCCGGAGTGCTTTGGCGGCGGCGATCGCCTGAAGCGCCTCCTCCAGGGCGGAACGAAACTCCCGCTGTTCCACCGGTGGCACCAGGTGGTCGGGGGCGTGATCCAGAAGGACCAAACCGCGCTGGAACCAATAGCGAAAGTCACCAAAGAGTGACTCGAGCAAGTGGTCGAGCAATTCGGCCGACTCAGCCTGGGGTTCTTGGGGGTTGCTCACCCCCACACCCTAGTAATGGTCTGAATTGCGCTGCGTAGGATCGGGGTTGCTATGCCGCTGCCGTGACCGCGACCCGTACTGCCGAGCCTGCAGCCACGGTGCACCTGCCCAAAACCAGCGAGAGCGAGCAGCTGCTGCGTATCCGCCACTCCATGAGCCACGTGATGGCCATGGCGGTCCAGCGCCTCTTCCCCAAGGCCCAGGTGACCATCGGACCTTGGACCGAGAACGGCTTCTACTACGACTTCGATAACCCCGATCCCTTCACGGAGGCCGACCTCAAGGCCATCAAGAAGGAAATGATCAAACTCATCAACAAGAAGCTTCCGCTGGAGCGTCTGGAGGTGAGCCGAGCGGAGGCCGAAAGCCGGATCCAGGCCCAGAACGAGCCCTACAAGCTGGAAATTCTGGCCGGGATCCAAGAACCCATCAGCCTCTACACCCTCGGCGAGGACTGGTGGGACCTCTGTGCAGGCCCCCACGTCAGCAACACCAAGGAACTGAACGCCAAGGCCTTTGACCTTGAGAGCGTCGCAGGCGCCTACTGGCGTGGCGACGAGAAGAACGCCCAGCTGCAGAGGATCTACGGCACCGCCTGGGAAACCCCAGAACAGCTGAGCGAATACAAGCGCAGGCAAGAGGAAGCCAAGCGCCGGGACCACCGCCGGATCGGGACCGACCTCGACCTGTTCTCGATTGAGGACGAAGCCGGCGCTGGCTTGGTCTTCTGGCATCCCCGCGGCGCCCGCATGCGCCTCTTGATCGAGAACCTCTGGCGGGAGCTCCACTTCAACGCCGGCTACGAGCTGCTGTACACCCCCCACGTGGCTGACATCAGCCTCTGGAAGACCTCTGGCCACCTCGACTTCTACAGCGAGTCGATGTTTGGCCCGATGCAGGTGGACGAGCGGGAGTACCAGCTCAAGCCCATGAACTGCCCGTTCCACGTGCTGACCTACGCCAGCACCCTGCGCAGCTACCGCGAGCTACCGATCCGCTGGGCCGAGCTCGGGACGGTGTATCGCTACGAGCGCCCCGGTGTGATGCACGGCCTGATGCGGGTGCGGGGCTTCACCCAGGACGACGCCCACGTGTTCTGCCTGCCGGAGCAGATCAGCGACGAAATCCTGGCGATCCTGGATCTCACCGAACAGATCCTCTCGACGTTTGATTTCCGCAACTACGAAATCAACCTCTCCACACGGCCTGAGAAGTCCATCGGCGAAGACGCGGTGTGGGATCTCGCCACCCAGGGCTTGATCGAAGCGCTGGAGCGCAAGGGATGGGCCTACAAGATCGACGAAGGCGGTGGTGCCTTCTACGGCCCCAAGATCGACCTCAAGATCGAGGACGCCATCGGCCGGATGTGGCAATGCTCCACGATCCAGCTGGACTTCAACCTGCCTGAACGCTTCGACCTGGAGTACGTGGCAGCGGACGGATCCAGGCAGCGGCCGATCATGATCCACCGCGCCATTTTTGGCTCACTGGAGCGGTTCTTCGGGATCATGACCGAGAACTACGCCGGTGACTTCCCCTTCTGGTTGGCACCCGAGCAGATCCGCCTGCTGCCAGTGACCGATGAGGTCGCCGGCTACGCCGAATCCGTCGCAGCGGCCCTGAAGGCGGCGGGCGTACGCGCCAGCGTGGATCACTCCGGTGACCGCCTGGGCAAGCTGATTCGCAATGGCGAACAGATGAAGATCCCCGTTCTGGGGGTGATCGGCGCCAAGGAGGCCGAAGGCGGGACCATCAGCCTGCGCAGCCGCCGGGAGGGCGACCTGGGCAGCATCGAGCTGGAGACCGTTGTGGCCGCTGCCAAGGAAGCGAATCAAGATCGGGAAGCGGGGCTCAAGATCAGCCCCCGCTGATCTCCGATGACCACGCTTCTAGCCGGTGATATTGGCGGCACGAAGACCCTGCTGGGCCTCTACAGCGTCGAAGGAACGGCACTGATTCAGAAGGCCAGTCAACGTTTCGTCTCGGCCGATTGGGCTGATTTCTCGGCCCTGGTGAATCACTTCCTCGACGGGGAGGCGTCCTGCTTCGAGCGACCTCGCCAGGCCTGTTTCGCGATTGCGGGTCCGGTGCGCCAGGGCCGGGTGAAACTCACGAACCTGCCCTGGCTGCTGGATGAGGTGGAACTGGCCCGCGCCTGCCAGCTCGAGGTGCTCGAGCTGGTCAACGACTTTGCCGTTCTGATCTATGGGCTGCCTCACCTGCAGCCAGAGCAACAGACGACCCTGCGGCAGCCGGCTGCGGGCGGCGGCGACCCCAAGGCGCCGATCGCGATTCTTGGGGCCGGGACCGGTCTGGGGGTAGCGATCGGAGTGCCCACGGCAGGGGGCTTGCAGGCCATGGCCAGCGAGGCCTCCCATGGCGAATTCGCCCCCTGCAACGAGGAGCAGTGGCAACTGAAGACCTGGCTGATGGCCGAGTTCGGTCTGCCGCGCCTCTCGATTGAACGGGTGGTGAGCGGCACGGGACTGGGCGACGTGATGCGCTGGCGCCTGGCCACCCATCCCGACGGACGCAACCATGCCCTGATGAAGACGGCCGACACCGAGTTGCCTGCGGCGACCGCTGCGGCCGCAGCGGCTGGCGATCCCCTCGCCCGCAAAGCCCTGGATCTCTGGCTGGAGGCCTACGGAAGCTGCGCAGGGGATCTTGCCCTGCAAAGCCTTTGCTATGGCGGGCTTTGGCTGGGAGGTGGCACAGCGGGCAAGCTGCTCGATGAGTTGCGCTCAGAGCGCTTCCTTGGGGCCTTCTTGAACAAAGGACGGCTCAACGCCGTGGTGGAACAAATCCCTGTCCACGCCTTGATCGACAGCGAGACTGGACTCTTCAGTGCCGCTTGCCGGGCTCGGCTGTTGAACGCCTGAGTGGGACACTGACCCCAGCAGAACAGAGCGCATGGCCCGCCCCCGCATTGGACAGGGGGTTGTGGTGGATGTCCCCGCCACAACAGCCAACTTGGGTCCCGGCTTTGATTGCCTCGGAGCGGCCCTGGATCTGAACAACCGCTTCGAGATGCGCTGCATCGAAGGCAGTGGCGAGCGGTTTGAACTGGTGATCGAAGGCAGCGAGGGATCGCACCTGCGGGGCGGCCCGGACAACCTCGTCTACCGCGCAGCCCAGCGGGTCTGGAAAGAAGCAGGGGAAGAGCCGATTGCTGTCGAAGCGCGGGTCCGCCTGGCGGTTCCACCAGCACGGGGACTGGGAAGCAGCGCCACAGCCATCGTGGCTGGCCTGATGGGGGCCAACGCGCTGATCGGCGAGAAGCTCAGTCGCGAGAAGCTGCTGGAGCTGGCGATCGACATTGAGGGGCACCCGGACAACGTGGTTCCTTCACTGCTCGGTGGCCTCTGCCTGACCGCTCGAGCCGCCTCCCATCGCTGGCGCGTGGTGCGTTGCGAATGGGACCCGAAGGTGATGGTGGTGGTGGCCATCCCGGCCATTCGTCTGTCCACCAGCGAAGCCAGACGGGTCATGCCGAAGGCCATCTCCATTCCCGATGCCGTGACCAACCTCGGATGCCTGACCTTGCTGCTGCAGGGACTACGCACCGGGAATGGCGACCTGATCGCCGATGGGATGCACGACCGAATCCACGAGCCCTATCGCTGGGGCTTGATCCAAGGGGGCCAGGAGGTGCGCGAGGCCGCCATGGCAGCGGGGGCCTGGGGCTGCGTCATCAGCGGCGCCGGGCCGAGCATCCTGGCCCTCTGCCCTGAAGACTCGGCGGTGGCCGTCAGCAAAACCATGGTTCGGGCCTGGGAGGGTGCGGGGGTGGCCTCCCGCTCCCAGGTGCTGCAGCTCCACCAGGCTGGAAGCCGCTGGGAGCACCTGCCCTCCTAGGCCACTCAACCTGAGTAGAAATGCCTAGACCAGATCGGTCTCACTGGTAGATTTCTTCCTTGATAGGCACCTCCCGTAGGAGGAGGGTTGAGTCCCTAGAGGGCTGAACCCAGATACGGGACATCGCCCTCGATACCCAAAAGCCGTGCACGCGATGGACGCCAACCTGCCCCTGATGGCCGCGTCCGCTGCGATTCCCGGCTCCGCGTTTGGTGACTCCGCTCTCGCCCAGGGAATGCTGGCGGCGCCAACAACCTTTCCCTGGCTCAGCCTGATCGCTCTGCTTCCGATCGCGATCGCGCCGCTGGTGATGCTCCTGCCCGGTGATGGCACGGACCCCAAGCTCCCGCGAACGGTTGCGCTGACGACCCTGTTGGCTGACCTAGGGCTGATGCTCTACGTCTACAGCCAGCACTACGACGGCTCGATCGCGGGGCTGCAACTGGTTGAGCGTTTCGCCTGGGTTCCCGCCATCGGCCTGGAGTGGTCCCTCGCCACCGATGGACTCTCAGCCCCGCTGGTGGTTCTCTCTGGCTTGGTCACCCTGCTGTCGGTGGCCGCCAGCTGGAACATCAAGACCAAAACCAGGCTCTACTTCGCTTTGCTCCTGGTGCAGGCCTCTGCCCAGGCCTTGGTCTTCCTCTCCCAGGACTTCCTGCTCTTCTTCCTGGCCTGGGAGCTCGAATTGGTTCCTGTGTATCTGCTGATCGCCATCTGGGGCGGCCAGCAGCGTCAATATGCGGCCACCAAGTTCATCCTTTACACAGCGACGGCCTCGCTGTTGATCCTGTTGAGCGGCCTGGCCTTGGCTCTCAACGGTCCCTTCACCCTGAATCTGAGCGAACTGATTGCCCGCTCTCCAGGCGGCCTTTTCGGCCTGCTCTGTTACCTGGGATTCCTGGTGGGATTCGGCGTGAAACTGCCGATGTTCCCGCTCCACACCTGGCTTCCCGATGCCCACGGAGAAGCCAATGCACCGGTCTCGATGCTGCTGGCTGGGGTGCTGCTGAAGATGGGGGGCTACGCCCTGCTGCGCTTCAACGTGCAGATGTTGCCGGAGGCCCACCTGCAGCTGGCCCCCGCTCTGATCGTTCTGGGCATCGTCAACATCGTCTACGGCGCCCTCAACGCCCTGGCCCAGGACAACGTCAAACGGCGTATCGCCTGTAGCTCCGTCAGCCACATGGGCTTCGTGCTGCTCGGCATCGGTGCCATCGACAGCCTGGGGATGAGCGGAGCAATGCTGCAGATGATCAGCCACGGACTGATCGCCGCCGCGATGTTCTTCGTGACCGGCGTGTTCTACGAGCGGACCAAAACCCTCTCGATCCCCAACATGGGGGGATTGGCCAAGGTTCTGCCGATCACCTTCGCCTTTTTTGTCGCCAGCTCCCTGGCCTCCCTTGCCCTGCCTGGCATGAGTGGATTCGTCAGTGAAATCACCGTGTTCCTTGGCGTGACGAGCAATGACGGCTTCACCGTGGGCTTCCGGGTGATCGCCGTTGTCCTGGCGGCCATCGGTGTGGTGTTGACCCCGATCTACCTGTTGAGCCTCTGCCGCCGGGTGTTCTTTGGACCCCGGATCCCGGCGCTGGCGGTCCTCGGCGACATGAAGCCGAGGGAACTGGTCATTGGACTCACCCTGCTCGTCCCAACCCTCGTGATTGGCTTCTGGCCTCGAGTGGCGATTGATCTCTATGAGGCGACCACCACGGCCCTTGCCAACGACCTGGCGCAGCACGCCGTCGTGGCCCTTCGGCTACCCGCCCTCGGCTAATTCCCCGCAGCGTCAGTCCCTGAGCTGGAATGGGCCGAACAAGGCCCCTTGCCTCAGCCACGATGACTGTCAGCAGCGCTGCCAACGCTCAAGCGGAGATCCTGCGGGGCGAGGGCCTGCCGAACTTTGAGGCGATCACCCCAGAGGCCGTCAGCGAACACATCCCGGCGTTGATGCAGGCCCTGGAGAGCGAACTGGGGGACCTCGAGCAGTCCTTAGGCCAGAGACTCGAGCAAAACCAGACGCTGAGCTGGAACGACGTGATGGCTCCACTGCAGCGGCTGGGTGAGCGGCTGCGCTGGAGCTGGGGTGTCGTCAGTCACCTCAACGGGGTCTGCAACAGCCCAGAGCTGCGGGATGCCCATGCCAGCCAACAGGCCTCGGTTGTCCAATTCGGCAACCGTGCTGGCCAGAGCCAGGTGATCTATCGCGCCCTGCAGCAACTCGAGGCGGGTCGCTCTGGCCTGGATGGCACCCAACAACGGATTCTCGATGCCGAACTTCGGGATATGAAGCTGCGCGGGGTCGGCCTCAGTGGCGCCAGCAAAGAGGCCTTCAACAGTGCCAGTCAGAGCTTGGCGGAACTCTCGACCCGCTTCGGCAACCATGTGCTCGATGCCACGAACCACTGGACCCTGCGACTGACGGACGCCGCCGAGGTCGAAGGTCTACCGGCAAGCCTGCTGGGGCAGTTGGCCCAAGCGGCACGCCAGGCCGGCGACGAGGACGCCAGTGCTGAGCAAGGGCCGTGGCTGATGGGGCTGGACATGCCCCGCTACGTCCCCTTCATGAAGTACAGCCGCAGGCGTGATCTGCGCGAGAAGGTCTACAAGGCCCACGTCAGCCGTGCCTCAGGTCAAGACGGCAGTGACCTCAACAACTGGCCGCTGATCGAAGAGATCCTGACGCTGCGCAGACAACAGGCGGAGCGACTGGGGTTTGCCAACTGGGCGGAGTTGAGCATTGCCTCGAAGATGGCCGACTCAGAGCAGGCCGTGGAGTCGCTGCTGGAGGACCTGCGCGGCGCCGCCTACCCGATTGCCCAGCAGGAACTGCAGGCGCTTGCCAGCTGCGCCCAAGCCCACGGCGCCCCAGAAGCGACTGAGTTGCAGCCCTGGGACATCAGCTACTGGGCTGAGATCCTTCGCCAAGAGAGTTTTGAACTCGACAGCGAAGCCCTACGGCCCTGGTTCCCCCTACCGCAGGTGCTCGATGGGCTGTTTGCCCTGAGCGAGCGACTGTTTGGAATCCGGATCGAGGCGGCCGATGGGGAGGCGCCGATCTGGCATCCGGATGTGCGTTTCTTCCGCATCCTCGAGCAAGGCCAACCCGTGGCTGGCTTCTACCTCGATCCCTACAGCCGTCCGGGCAGCAAGCGTGGTGGCGCCTGGATGGATGAATGCCTGGTGCGCTCCAAGGGCACTGACGGCAGCGTGGTCCTGCCGGTGGCCTACTTGATCTGCAACCAGAGTGCGCCGGTCGGAGAGACGCCGAGCCTGATGACCTTTGACGAGGTCGAGACCCTCTTCCATGAGTTCGGCCATGGTCTGCAGCACATGCTCACGAGCGTGGAGCACCCCCAGGCGGCCGGCATCAATGGCGTCGAGTGGGATGCCGTTGAACTGCCCAGCCAGTTCATGGAGAACTGGTGCTACGACCGCGCCACCCTGATGGGGATGGCCCGTCACTGGCAAACGGGTGAGGCCCTACCCGAGAGCGAATTCTCCAAACTGCTGGCCGCACGAACCTTCATGGGCGGTTCAGCGACCCTGCGTCAGGTGCACTTCGCCCTGGTGGACCTGCGTCTGCACAGCCAGTGGACGCCGGAGTCCGGTGTGACACCGGAGGCCCTCCGAAGGGAGATCGCTACCACCACCTCAGTGCTGGCCCCCATCGACGAGGACGCCTTCCTCTGCTCCTTCGGACACATCTTCGCCGGCGGCTATGCGGCGGGGTACTACTCCTACAAGTGGGCCGAGGTGCTGAGTGCCGATGCCTTTGCAGCCTTTGAGGACGTCGGCCTGGAGAACGAAGACCAAATTCGCGAGACCGGTCGCCGCTTCCGCAACACGGTCCTGAGCCTTGGCGGCAGCCTGGACCCCAAGCAGGTGTTTGAGGCCTTCCGGGGGCGTCAACCCAGTAGCGATGCTCTGATTCGCCACTCCGGCCTGGTAGCCGTCTAAGTCCAGGGCCTACAGGATGGGGGGAGATGGGCCGCCCCATGGCTTCAGGCTCCCCCCTCGCCTCTATTGCCGATCCCCTGCAGCTGGATCCGGACTGGTCCTGCGGCGTTCCGCTGCTCGCCTTTGAAGACGCCCTGGATCAGAGCGTCTTTCGCTCAGGCTTAACCCGATCGGATTGGCTCAAACGCCTCGCCCACCAGCTCCACAAGCCACAGTTGCTGCCGCTGCTCTGGCTGTTGCCCAAGGGCTGGAAATTGGCTCCGGCGGATTTGCCCCAGCGCTTGCAGACCCTGGGCGGACTCGTGGAGCGCGAACTGCTCACTCCGGCCCTGCTTGGGGCGGTGGCCGATGCGCTGCCCCACTTCCTCAATGGGGAACACGCCGCTGCCATGGGCCGTTGGCGCGGGCAACAGGATGCCGAGCTGCCCAGCAGCTTGGAGCAGCTCCTTCGGCTCAATCCATCAAGCACTGATCCAACAGACCCTCAAGTAGGCAGCACAGAGGCCGAGCGCCTCAGCGGCGGGCTCATCTGGCATAACGCCGGACTGCACCATGAACAGTCCGCCAGCGAGCGAGAGCGCAACGCACTGGCCGCCCGCGTGCTCAATCGCCTCGCAGCCAACGCGCTGGAGCAGGATCAGTGGCAAATCGATGGAGCCAGCAGCTGCAGGGCCTGGTTCAGCCGGTTGCAGCAGGAGGGCTGGAGCCTTCAGGCCCAGCTGCGCGCCAGTGTGGCCAGCTTTGGACTTGGGGCAAGCCTGCCCAATCCAGAGGGGTGCAGCCAGGTGCCCTTGGCCCTCCCCATCCGCACTGGACTGCTTGGGGAGGGGGAGCAGGACATCCAGAGCTTGCTTCCCCACAGCTGTCTGGAGCTGGAATGGCGACGGGCCAACGATCTCATCCGCCTGCAGTACTACCAGGGCACCGAGGGGCTCTGCGGTTGGGAAGCCCTCAACGATCTCCATCGTCCCTGGCAGAACGACCGAGAGAATGGAACGATCCGCTACTTGGGGGAGCCGTTCTGCGCTGAACGTCTCCTCGAGGTGATGGATCTCTGCGACCTCATGGCCTTGATACACAACCAGCAGAGCGATGCCGATGCGCTCTGGCTTGGGGGATATGGGGCCTTGGGATTTTGCATCGATAGCTCTGCGGTGTTGCAACAGGCCATGGACGGACGCTGCGACCTCTTCCCCTGCCTGCTCGGGGCCATCTGGCGAGAACGACTCCTGCAGCGAGCCCGTGGACTGCAGCTACAGCACGAGTCACAGCACAGGGCCCGTGAGCGCTACTGCCGCGCCCTCACAGAGCTGCCCCACGATGGCTTTTGCTTTGCGGAGGGCAGCCGCGATGCCAAACGGCGCCTCAAAGCCTCACAACCCCAAAGCAGCCCATTCCGGTTGACCCAGCAGGCCCTAGTCCTCTGACTCAATCGCCTGGACGATCTGCTCAACGACGGCCTCGCGGTGCAATTCAGCAAACGGGCCACTCAAACCGTTGTGGTTCATGCCCTCAATCTCCCGCCGTTCAATGCGGGAGTGCTTCAGGGCTCGATTCCAATTCGACAGGGGGAGCAACGGTGATCGCCCCGGATAGGCAATGCGGCCAAAGGCCGCCACCGGGTCACGGCTCCCAATGATCATCGTGATTTTGGAGAGCTGGCTCAGCAGTTGATTGCCGCTGAACACGCCGCAGAAGCTGACGATGCTCACGGGAGCACGGCAAATGCGGCGGAGATATTCCGCGACGCCCATCGCCATCTCAGCACCACCGCTGTAGCCCACCAAAACGATGCGCTGGCCCTGATCAGGCCGAAACCCGACCTCCCCCAACCGCAACGCGATCTTGAGGGACAGCTCGTAATTCATGATCGGGCCGTAGCGGTGGTCCGAGGAAATCCCCACCTTGATCACGTTGTTGGCTTGAACCAAAACGGCAGCCAACAGCTGGATCCAGCCGTTGGGATGCTCCTCCTGCAGGGCAAACAAGCGACGCCAAAACCAGGCACTGCCGAGGTCTTGAGCGAGGGCCACGGGCAGAACGGTGTAGGCCTCTAAGCCCTTCACCAACCGGGTGGAGTGGTTGAGCTGCTGATCCAGCAATTGCAGAAAGGCCGAGACCCGCGGCGGATGATCGCGCTCCAGTTGGTGAATCCCATCGAGATACACCACAAAACAGCGATGCTCAGCCGCCGCAGGGGACGTGGGGAACAGGGCGGTGGGATCCGGGAGCCCCTCCAACCAGCCCTCCCAAAAGGCAAATTGCGTGACCAGGGAATAGATGCCAGCCGTCGGAATCAAGACCAACAGCAGCAAGCCAGACCAACGCAAGAGCAGGTTGATGTCGGCCCAATCAAAGACCGAGCGCAGGGCCAAAAGCACATGGCCCACACCAAACCAACTCACCCCCAGCCCCAAGGCGAGCACCAGCACAATGAAAGCGAGCCTCGAGCGAGTGCTGTGTTGCTGGGCTTGGATCGCCGCCTGCTGAGCGGGGGATGACCGGTTCATCACTCAAGCCCCATGGGCATCGGACAGTTGGGAGGCCAGGGTGCTGTATCCCGCCTGCCAGCTCTGGCGGAACAACAACCAGACAAGCAACACGGCAACGGCATAGCCAGGAGTCGCCAGCAGCAAGGCCTCGCCGTAGGGCAGAGCGAAGCGCACATGCAACAACGACACCACGTTGAGGTGCATCAGCACCCAAATCGCAAAGCCGATGGTTTCACCGACATAGGGCGCAGCAACCAGCAAATAAAAGACCGCCGGCAGCAAACACACAGCCACCCCATCAATAAAGGCACTGGGGTGGACTGGAACACTGGCTCTTGTGGCCAGCAGAACCATGTCAATGGTGCTGCTTAAGAGGAAAGCCACCGAAAGCATCAGGCCATCAAGAATCAGATGGATGATGATTTGGCGGCGGTTGAGGCGATTGGCCAGGAGAGAAAAGACATGGGAGAGGGACATCGACAGTCCCACCACGAGCAACAAACCAAGGCCCACATCGGTTTGAACGAGCCAAGTACCGAGAGCGTCGAGTACTGCTTGGACTCCCATGCTTCAACTCCCCCGTCAACTAGCGGCCGGATGCAGCACGCAAGGCCGGCCGGTTCACAATCCAGATGACGTAGATGGAAAGAACAGCGCAATAGAAGCACCAGACCGAATTAAACGTGGCGCTATAGGTCAACCAGGTCAGGAAGATCGAGACAAAGATCAGGACCCCAAACAATTTGACGGCCTTATCAGAGAGGGCAATCAAGGGGAGAACAATGAAGCCCCAATACGCCAGCTCACCCACGGGCTCCGTGTTGACGAAGTTATGGATAATGCTGTGCAGATTGGAGACGTCATAGAGCAGACGACCGTTGCTGTGGACCGCAGGCTGCAGAGCGGGAGGGTTAAACAACACGGGCAAGTAGAAGGCAATGCCCAAGACCGTTGCCACAATCGCGACCCAGCGCAGCCGTTGTTGCAGCCCCTTGGAATCCGTCGATCGACTGATGGACCAGGCGCTCCAGGGAATCCAGATCATCCAGAAGCAGTAGGCGAAAAAGAGGAAGCCCAGCCCCGCCAGGGTGCTCAGCGGCTCCACTCCGCCTTGGTCAATCGCGGTCCACTCCAGACCCTCAACAAACTGTTGGACCCCAAAGAAAAAGGGCACCAGCGCCAGTGGGATGTAATCCCGTTTTCCTGTCTTTTGTGCAACGTGGGTGCTGTAGAGCCCCAACGGCATCAAAACCGCCGATGCCGTGAAACTGGCGGAGGCTGAAAAGCACATAGGGGGCCTTCAAACTTTGCCTACCCATAGACACGCTTCCCTCGAGCGACAACGGCCGTGATGGGAAATGTTGTGGCTAAGGCGCCAGCAATTCCTCAGCCAATGTTGCGATCGCCCGTGGATTCACGATGAGTTGCCGGTGGGTCCAAACGGGCAGGGCCTGCCGCGGCCCCTGGGGCAGAACCGCCCGCCAACCAGGAAACACCGTGATGTCCGTGCGGCTGTACAAACTGACGCACTGCAAGCCATCCAAGTGATGCTTCCCCGCATCGAGATCCCGCAGGAGTGCGCTGCCGATCTTCATGTCAGCAATGCCTGCCAAGGGCCAGCGAGGAACCAACTGCGCCGTCAATGTTCCCTGCTGTGGACTGCCTAAACAGACCAGACGGCGCGTTCGCCGAACCCCGTCCCACTCCTGCAGCCAGGTGCGCGCAATCACACCACCCATGGAGAACCCGAAGAGATCCAGCTCTCTCTCAGCGCCAAAGCGCCCTTGAATCAAGCGATCCAATTGCGCGGCGAGCTGACGAATGGGCGTGGCGCCCAGGCGATGGGGCAAGTGGGGTGCAAAGAGCTCCAGGTCTGGCTGACGCTCCAGCAGCGCCTGCTCGAGCCGGCGAAACAAACGGGGGGTGTCCCACAACCCATGCAGCAGCACCAGAGGACGCTTGGTCATCGGTCAGGCGGACTGGTGCCGGCTGCGCTGCACGCCAACCGTGCCACCAAATCCAGGGACAGGTGCCTGGCATTTGCGCAGTTCGATCGCCATCGGCACCGGGCCGTAGAGGTCCTCGAGCAGATCCAGGATCAGGCCGCTCCAATGCTCCAAGGTCTGACAACGCAGCTGCCTGGCCTGGCGCTGCAGGGCCTGAATGGCACGGCTGTAATCCAGGGTCGCGGTCACATCGTCACGGGCGGCGGCGTCACTGAGATCCCAACGGAGCTCGATGTCGAGTTCAAACCACTGACCGAATTCCCGCTCATGGGGCAGCACGCCCACGTGGGCCCAAAGGCGCAGGTCCCGCACCACGATCCGATCGCTACCGCTCACAGGGGGCAATCGCGATGGCTGAAACTGCGGGCGCCGGAGGCGTAGTCAGCGGCGATGTGCCCGTCACCACGCAACAGGTAGCGATAGGTCACCAGCCCCTCCAAGCCAACGGGGCCACGGGGCGGCAGGGTTTGGGTACTGATGCCGACCTCGGCGCCAAAGCCGTAGCGGAAGCCATCGGCAAAGCGCGTGGAGCAGTTGTGATAGACCCCAGCGCTATCCACACTTCGCAGGAACGTCTCCGCCGTTGCGCCATTGGTGGTGCAAATGCACTCGGTGTGCCGTGAGCCGTGGCGGGCGATGTGATCCAGGGCCTGCTGCAGGTCATCCACGACGCGGACCGAGAGGATCAAATCGGAGTACTCCGTCCGCCAGTCCGACTCCTCGGCTGCTGTTGAAACCCCCAAAGCCTGG
This sequence comes from Vulcanococcus sp. DEBay_Sum29NL08_54, assembly GCF_017859255.1. Taxonomy (NCBI): domain Bacteria; kingdom Bacillati; phylum Cyanobacteriota; class Cyanophyceae; order Synechococcales; family Synechococcaceae; genus Vulcanococcus; species Vulcanococcus sp. DEBay_Sum29NL08_54. Next base: position 8,620 of record NZ_JAFMNJ010000023.1, on the reverse strand, counting down.
CTGGCGGCATCTCCGCGCAACTCCACACCAGCCTCGGCAAAGGCCGGCAGGGCCTGCTCGAGGAACGCCGCGGCGCTGCTGCGGTGAATCAGCAGGGTCTCGATCGCATTGCAGGCGGCCGGGTACTGGGTTTTGGCGTCCAGGGCAATTCGAATCGCCTGGGGAACATCAACCTCCTGGTCGACATACAAGTGACAGACCCCATCGGCATGGCCCAGGACAGGAATGCGGGTGTTGTCCTGAATGAAGCGCACCAGTTCGTTGGACCCCCGGGGAATGATCAGATCCACCAGGCCATCGAGCTTGAGCAAGGCCAAGCTTTCCTCACGGGACGTCAGCAGCTCCAGGGCCTGAGGGGCGACCGCCGAGGCCGCCAATCCGCTGCGAAGGGCGGAGAGGATCGCCGTGCAACTGCGGTTGGCTTCCCTGCCGCCCTTGAGGATGGCGCCATTGCCGGAGCGAATGGCCAACGAGGCGATCTGCATCACCGCATCGGGGCGGGCTTCAAAGATCACCCCCAGGACCCCCAAGGGAACACTGAGGCGCTCGAGCACCAAGCCGGAATCGAGCTCCCGGTGCATCTGGCGCACGCCGACGGGATCCGGCAGCTGGGCCACCTGACGTACCCCTTCGATCGCGCCGGCCAGCTTGTTCGCATCCAGCTTCAGCCTGGCCACCAGGGAGGGCGCCAGGTCAGCGGCTGCCGCGGCCTCGAGATCAGCGGCATTGGCCGCGACGATCGCGCTGGCCTCAGCCTCGAGGGCATCGGCCATCGCCAGGACGGCCTGCCGTCGCTCTTGATCACTGCAACGCCCCAGGGCCATCGCAGCGGTTCGAACGCCACCAGCGCGCTGCAGCAGTTCAGGCGATGGATCGGGAACGTTCACACACTTCTGGGGCTCGAGTGAGCATCATCCCAGCCGGGCTCAATCATTCAGCCGTTCCAGAGCCAAGCGCGCGGCCCCCAGTCGCCCGGCCCCGTTGCCAAGGGCAGCACAGCGGATCTCCAGGCCCAGGCGGCTTTCGGCCTGGACCCGCTGCTCCACCTCCGCCAGGGCATGGGGCAAAAAATGGGCGCTGGCGGCACTCAAACCACCTCCGATCAGCACCAACTGGGGCGTGAGGACATAGATCAAGGAACTCAAGCCGACCCCAAGCCAACGGCCGTACTCCCGCCAGGCCTCCAAGGCCTGCAGGTCGCCCGCGCGGGCCAGCCGATCCAGGGTTTGGGGGTCCTGATCCAACAGCCGGCGCAGGCCAGCAATGCTGCAGTACTGCTCCAGGGAGCCACGGTTGCCGCTGTTGCAGGCGGGGCCATCGGGGTTGACGCTGATCAGTCCCGGTTCAGCGGCGGCTCCGCCTTGACCCGTGAAGAGCTGACCATTGAGCAGCACTCCTCCACCCACGCCGGTCCCCAAGGTGAGCAGCAAGACATCGCGGTAGCCGACCGCAGCACCCCGCCAGGCCTCACCCATCAGGGCGCAGTTCCCATCGTTGGCGAGGGTCACCCGCCGGCCGAGTTGCGGCTCAAGCCATTCCGCCAAGGGCACCTGCTGCCAACCCGGCAGGTTGATGCAGACCCGAGCCACCCGGGCCGCCGCATCCATCGGTCCAGGCAAACCAATGCCCACCCTCGAGGCCCGTCGATCGGGATCGAGGGCAGCGACCGCATCGACGATTGCCGTCACCACTCCGCCGGGCATGGCCGGCTGCGGCGTGGGGCATTCCAACTCGGCCAGCAGCTCACCGCCGCTGGAGAAGCGGCCCAGCTTGATGGCCGTCCCTCCCACATCCACTCCGATCAGTTCGCTCATTGGGATGGCCGCTAGAAACGGAAGAAGACCTGCATCTGGGTCTGCCAACGGGCCTCCGCATCGATGGAGGTCTGAAGTCCCAACCAGGGCTTGGCCTGGTAGCCGAGGGTGACCTGGGGCGGGATGTCGCTGCGGTTGGGAGCAGCCAGCACAGAGGCGTTGAAACGCTCACTCACATCCAAGCCGATGTCGGTGACGGGAACCAGCTGCGATGGCACCTGACCGGAGCGGTTGGATTCGGCGTCGTAGTTCGTCGGTAAGACGTAGGCCGGATAGATCGCGAAGGTGAGCCGCTGGCCCAGCAATTCCGTCAGGCTGCCCACCAAAGGGGAGAGCAAGGACTGTCCAACCACGGTGGCGACGGCTGCTCCAGCGTTGCCACCGACCAGACCCACCAGGGAATTGCCGCCAATCAAGGCCAGCAACCGATCCTCAGGTAATGGCGGGGTACTGGAGAGGCGAATGTTGTCGACCAACTGGTCCGCAGGCCCCGTGACTTCGAGCCGCACCCGCACCAGTTGCAGCTGATCAAAGCTGTTGGGGGTCAAGGAGGCGTTGTTGAAGGAGCCATTGGTGCTCCAGTCGTAGATGGTGGAGCGATTGCTGCCATCGCCAAAGGCCGAGAGGGTGTCGGACACCCGCGTGCGCAAGACGATGTCCACGTAGGGAATCAGGCCCAGGCTGGGGGTGAAGACCGCCACGTTGGGGGCGTCGGGATCGAGGCTGAAGGTGGTGGTGAACAGCCCCAGGCGACCCCGCAGCAGCCGTACGACGCCACTGATCTGAATCTTGGGGTCGAGGGGGCCATTGAGGGTCAACAAACCACCCACACCAAAGTTCAGGACGTTGGGGACTTCCACCCGCAGATCGCGGCCAAAGCGCAAGCGGAAGCGCTCAAAGCTGACGGAGCCCAAGTTGGGCAGGGCGGCCCGCAGGTCTTGGCTGCTGGAGCTCTCCAACTGACGCCCCATGACGAGCAGGGGTTTGTTGAAGTCCCACTTGGACTCCAGCAGGGCAGGAACGGTGGTGGGCTTACTGGGGGCGTCTTCCGTGGCGAGCTCACCGGGCTGAACGTTGATCGCCCCGCGGCTCAGGGCGAGCTCACCGCCCAGAACGGGGCGCAGCAGGCTGCCGCCGATCTCGACGGTTCCGTCGGCGACGGCGGCCATCCGCGCCAGCTTGAACGGGGCTTGCTTAACAGTGAGATTCAGACGGCGTGCTGGCGCACCCTCACCCGAGGCAAAGAGGTTGAGATCTCCGCTACCACTGAGCTGCCCCTTGTCGCCGACGCGAGCGCTCAGGCTTTGCATCTCCAGGGAACTGAAGTCGAACAGCAGGACCGCATCGAGATCGCGGACCGTCTGATCAGCCAGCTGCATCACCCCATTGCTGAAGCGCAAAAACCCGTTCGCCACAGGCTGGAGCAAGGAGCCACGCACCAGGAGTTCCAGGTCGGCGCTGCCCTGCTTCCACTGCACCGCCGAACCCGAGAGGGCCGTGAGAAAGCGCAGACCATCACCGCGGCTACCAATCCGCAATTCGAGGGCATCCGATGACGCCGAGAGTGGAACCGTGCCACGCACATCCACGACCTCAGAGGAACCACCACCGCGCAAGACCCAATCGAGGGCGAGTTCGTTGTTCTGCAACGTCACCTCGCCGCGCTCGAGGGCCAAGCGCTCTCCATTGAGGGAGGCGTTCTGCAGGGCCAAATTCAGTTCAAAAGCTGGACGCTGCTTGGGGCCTCCGAGGCGATAGGAACCGCGACTGGAAAGCGATCCCCGGAGACCCTCTGGAACCGGCGCGACCAATGCCAGCAGTGCCAGTGGCAGATGGGCCAGCTCAAACTCCCCCCCTTGGTTGAGGGGCCCATGGAGACGCACAACCGTCGGCTGATCCGTAAGCGCTAGATCGCGATCCGTCCCCTGAAGCCACAGGTGTCCTTGGGCCGCGAGGTCGACAAACAAACGGTCAGCGGATGGCCCCCTCAAGGTGAAGTCGGCATCCAACACCCCCCGCAGGTCCTGCAGTGCGGCTTTGGTTTGCGCCGATTGGGCCCGCTGGCGCTGACGCTGGGCTTGGGCCAGGGCCGTGAGCTGATCCGCCAGGGACAGGCCCTGGGTGTTGAACACCAGCGTGCCCAAATCAAAGGCACGACCACTTGGCGTCGGAGGGAGTCCCCCCCAATGGGGGACAGCGGCCAGCAGCTCCTGCAGGGTTTGCGATTGGAGTTGGCGAGCCTCCAACCGCAGCCAGAGGGGGCCGGCCTGTTGGCCTTTGAGCTGAATGCCAACCGTTCCGTAGCCAAGGGCCGTCCATTGGCCATCCAGGCTGAAGCGACCCTGGCGAAGCGCAGCCTTGGCTTGCAGGGAGCGACCGAACAATCCAAGCAACTGCGGTTGATCAACCCGGAGCTGACCATCGAGGGAGAGGGGCTTCATGGCGAGGGCCCCTTGCCCGCTCAAATAACCGGACAACGGTTGGGGGGCGGCCGCTGGCCAAAGGGCCAGGTCAAAGCCAGAGAGGGGGAAACGCTCGGCACTCCAGCGGTAGCGCTGGTTGCCCGCCGTCAGGGCGAACGCCCCGCCCGCCCTCTTGAGGCTGAGGGAGCTGAGCTGCCAGCCGGGGGTCAGCCGTGCCTGCAACACTCCAGGAACGGCGCTGTTTTCGACTTGCAGCCGCAGGGACAAGCCCTGGAAGGTCCCAACCCAGTTCTCATCAAGACCAAGCGGACCGAGCCCAGGCGCCTCCGCCTGAAGAGTGAGGTCGGGTCTAAGGCGTTGCAGGGAACCGCGGAGTGCCCCCGAGGCACTGAGTTGTCCCCGCAGCTCTGTCCCCAGCAACGCAGAGAGGCGCTCAAGGGGAAAGCGCCGAAGGTCAATCTCCAGGCCCATCGGCGTGCGCCCAAGCGGCAGCGGCCCCTGGGCCGTCAGATAGGGCGACTCGAAGCGCTCCAACCGCAGGGCCGAGGGGCGCCAGATCAGCTGGGAGCGAACCGAACCCAGCAGCGGGTTGCGCTGTTGCTCGAGCTCAAGGCTCAGTTGGGGCTTGCTCCAGGGGCCCAGTTGCTTGAGCACAAGCTGCAGGTCCGGACGCGAGCCAAGGACAGGGCCCCAGGCCTTCTGCTGACGCGGTCCCAGGCTGAGTGTCCGACTGCGGAGCTGGAGGTTGGGCCAAAGCTGACCGCTCGCCACCAGCTCACCGCCACCCTGGCGAAGCAGCAACCGCTTCAGCTCAGCGCTTAGGCCTGCTTGGTTGCGCAGGAGAGCCTGGGCCTTCAACACCAAGGGCTGAGGGGGTTGCTTGGCTAGGGCCACACCGGCCAGCTGACCATCGAGTTGGAGCTGGAGCTCAGCCAGCGGCCCAGCGAGCGCGGCGCTGAAGCGGTGGCCCGCCTTGGGCTCACGGGCCTGGAGTTGAAGCTGAAGCTGGTTGGACCGTGCCCCCACCAGGGGAAACTCACCCTGCAGCTGGCCGCGCCAACCACTCCAGCGCAGGGGGGAAGAGGCCAGGCGCAGTCCTTGAGGACTGCAGCGCAGGTCCAAGCGAGCGGAGGTCAAGGGCTCCATTGCCCCCCCTGGCGCCCAGCGCAGATCGGTCAGATCCAGCTGTCCCTGACAGCGATTCGTTGAGGCGGTGCGCTCCAGGCGCAGCCGGCCATTGAGCCCGCCCCTGACATCGGCTTTGACCTCACCCGGAAGGAACGGCAAGAGGGAGGCGAGCTTCAGCGCCTGGGGCTGGAGCTGCAACTGCAGCCGTTGGCGTTGCCAGTCATTGCGGACCTCAACGCGAAGCTGCCCCGCCTCACGGCTGCGCAGCTGAGTGTTGGTATCCAGACGCCGCCGGCGCAAATCAACCGACAGGGATCCCTCCAGCGCCAGGGACGTCGGCTCACCCTTCGCCCCGTGAATGCGCACCTGGGCGGGGCCGCCGCTCAAGCCATAACGCAGTGTCAGTGGGGGCGGTTGTCCCCCCGCAGGCACACGCCCCAGTTGCCAGAAGGAACCTTGGCTGTTGCGCCGCAGGTCAACGCGGGCACGATCAATTTGAAACTGCAACACCCAGCTGCGGGTCAGCAGGCTGCGCAGGGGGTCCAGGGAGACCGAAACCGCCTGGGCCTCGATCGTGGATGGGTTGTCGAGCCCCGGCTTGAAGCGACTGGCGCCGGCCGCCAGACCGAGGGGCCGCAATCCGCGATAGGGACCGAGCTCCAGGGGATGACCCATGGAGCGACTGGCGAGGAACTCGAGCCAGGGCTTTCGCAGGCCGTACTGCCAGGCCGCGACTCGATCGAGGCCAAACCAAGTCAGCGCGATCCCCGCGGCCGCCAGCAGGGCAGGCAGGGAAGAGGCCGCGGGGCCGCGCGTTCTGGGATTCCTTCGGCGGCGCGCTGGGCCCGTGGGTCTCGGGGGCTGAGAAGGCCGCAATATAAGAGTGTTTCTTGATCCAGAACATTCCCCATGCGCGCCGATCCCCTCTTGCTCACGGCTGGCGAATGGCTGGGGATTGCCGCTGGTGGACTGCTGCTGATCACCGTGGTGGCCTTTCTGGCGCGCTGGGGCTTCCGCTTCCGCTTGGTGGGCGTCACGAGCTTCACCGTCCTCCTCTCGCTGTCCTGCCTGGCCTTTGCCGTGAGCTACGCCCCAAGGCTGGTGGTGGAGGGTGCCGTCAGTGTCCCGGTGGTCTTCGACAACGGCTCTGATCTCGTCGTGGCGGCCGCACCAGCGGACCTCGCTGCCGAGACCTTTGGACCCAGCGTGGAACAGGTCGCCCGCAACCTGCGCGGCAGCGGCCGCAAGGACCCCACCGTTGAAGTCCGCCTCCGCCGGGTCGAACCCCAAGGCGATGGCGTTGATCGCCCCGTGGTGCTGGCCACCGCCGTTCGCGATTGGGCCACGGGCGACGTGACAGTGAGCGTCAACGCCAAGCGGTGAGCGAAGGCAGCCCCTATCCGCTTCCCTCCCATTTCGCCAGGGAGCAGGCTGTCCTGATCGAAGCCGGCATCCAAAGCTGGCCAGCGATTGCAGCCCTCTCCGATCGGGAGCTCGATCAGCTCTCCAGACGGGGTGGGGCGCTGGAACGCCAGCTGCGCAAACTGCGCGGTCAGGCCCAGCTGGTGGTGGAGCTCGATCTTGAGCCCTACCAAGCGGCCCTCCTGCTCTACGCGGGGATCGCCAGTCGTCAGGGCCTAGCGGCGGCATCGCCCCAGCAGCTCTTGACCCAGCTGGGCCGCCTCGAGCGCTCGCTGACCGGGATGGCCCCGGCACGCATCACACCCGCCCTGATTCGAACTTGGATCAAACGGGCGCAGGCGGCCAGTCGCTCGACGAAGTGACCCCTAGCGCGCAGCGCTGTAGCACAGGCGACCTCAAATAGATCCATCGGGAGTCCTTTCAGTGACACGCCTCCGCCTTTGCGGCCTGTCCCTGGCCGCTGCAACCCTCTGTTTCATCCAGGCCGCTCCGGCGCTGGCGGACTCTGCGCTGCTGGAGTCGGTCAAGCAGAACCCCCAGAAAGCCAAGGCCCTCTGCGCAGAACTGCAGGGTCTCAACGCCAAGGGCATCTCCTACAACTCCCCTGAAGCGACAGCCCTGGTCGCGAAGCAGCAGGGTCTGAACACCACCGACGCCGAAATCCTCTCCACCTATGTGGTGGGCCTGTATTGCCCGAAAGTCCGGTGATCCAAGAGCAGCTGCGCTGCTCTGACGGCACTGCCCTGAAGTCGACCCTATGGAAGCCAGAGGGCCAAGGTCCCTGGCCCTGCCTGTTGATGCGTCAGCCCTATGGGCGGGCGATCGCGTCAACCGTCACCTACGCCCACCCCAGTTGGTACGCCAAGGGGGGCTTCGCCGTTCTCGTCCAAGACGTCCGCGGCCGCGGCGATTCGGAGGGGGAGTTCCTCGGCTTCCAGCAGGAGGCCAGTGACAGCACCGCAACCCTGCGCTGGATCCGCCAACAGCCCTGGTGCAACGGAAAGGTAGGGACCTACGGCTTCTCCTACCAAGGACTCAGCCAGCTGCTGGTCTCGGGTTCGGAGCATCTGCCGGATGCCCTGGCACCGGCCATGTGCGGCCTGGATGAACGGCTGCATTGGGCCAGCGAGGGGGGCTGTCATTGGTGGGCCCTGGGTTTGGGCTGGGCGCTGCAGCTCGCCGCCCAACGCTGCCAGCGTCAGGGGGATGGGCAAGGGTGGATCGAGATCCGCCGCAGCCTCGAGAACGGCTCCTTTCTGCATGACGGCCTGGCCTTGCTGGAGCGCTTCGACCCGATGGGCATGGGGCTGCGCTGGCTGAACAGCGACCCAGAGCGGCCAGAAGGATGGATTCGATACGAGCCGCCCGAGGAGCTCTGGCAGCGGCCGATGCTCTTGATTGGCGGGTGGCATGACCCCCACCTGAGGGGTGTGCTGGATCTTTGGAGACGTTCCACGGCTGCCGGCGGATCCAGCCTGCTGCGCATTGGCGCCTGGAGTCACCTCAACTGGCAGGGGGGACTGGATCAGCTGCAGCTGGAGTTTTTCCAGGAGCATCTCTGTGGACGTGGCCCAGCCGAGCCGTTGCCTGCCACCCAGCTGATGGAGATGGGCTCCGGTGCATGGCAGCAGCGCTCACCACGGGAGTGCAGCCGCCAACGCTGGTCCCTCGCCAGCAACGGCCTCGCAGCTGAAGGGCAACTCTGCCAGGACTCCACTCCCTCTTCGGAGGTGGTGATCGTGCATGACCCATGGCGCGCCATGGGCGGCCGCGGAGGACACCTCGGACTGGATGCGGGCCCGGTCGATCGACGCGATCTGGATGGACGCACCG
>NZ_JAFMNJ010000022.1:0-28478 GCF_017859255.1 Vulcanococcus sp. DEBay_Sum29NL08_54 | reverse complement strand
GATATTCCCTCCTAAATCAATGGATGCCGTAGCGGATCTGACAATTCCCGATCCATAGTCATCGGTAACACTGACCAAGAGTTCCACTTGGCCATTAGCCAACAAAGCCAAGTCCTCGATATAGGCTCCGTCATAGATATCCGTCTGGCTATGGTCGATCGGCTGCGACTGCGTCAGCGTCAACACACCGCTGCTGCTACTGATCTCAATCGTGAATGTCGTATTACCCGCATTCACTCCACCTTCCGTCAATGACGTCGAACCCGTAATCACACCTCCTATCTCATAAAGACGGATCGGTACTCCACCACTCGTCAATCCAGATGGTGATCCTTCCGTGTACGCACCATCCAACCCAAGCGCATAGACAATTGTTCGTGTAGCACCAGGTCCTGGCGCCGTAATCGTGAAGTTGGCGGCAAAATCAACACTGGCAACAACTGGACTGGCATTCGTATCACCAGCTCCCTGATCACCGACGAAATTGCCGTCGCTTAAGCCGCCGTCAAACGTCAGCGCTTCACCCAAGTCAGAAGCATCGATGGTCGGCGGATTGGGATCAACTGGAGGATCGGATGATGGAGCCGCCTCAACCGCGTCGGCTGCAGCAGCTAAAGGCTGAAACGGTGTCGCTGCAACCCCCGTCGGTGGCTGACCAGGCGGCTGCTGCGGGACTAAGGCCGGTTGGGACTCCTCAGTGGTGGTCGTGAGGAACAACGGGATGCCCCCACTGCTGCCCTGCGGTGCATACTGCGGACCAGGGATCGTGGGCTTAGCCACAACCTCTGGCGGTGGCGGCTGGTCCACCGTTTCCGGAATCCCTTCGTAGGGAATGTTCTGAAACGCCTCGGCCCCGCCTGGCAGAACAAACTCACCGTGTGGATCGGGCACCTTCCGGTCCTGGACATTGCCCGCCATGTCCCGATCGGTTTCTGCCGCCTGCGCGTCGCCACCGGGATTGAGAGCAAAACCGAGTCCTTCTTCTGCTGGCATCGATCCCTACGCCGAAGCGCACATCTATTGCCAAGGTATTGACGTCGGTTGCCGCCGGAAGGGAAAGAAGTAGCGCCGGTGGTTAAGAATCAAGGCGAATCTAAAGGAGATGAAAAGAGGACTGCCAGATCCCGCATGTAGGGCGGGATCTGAAGGAAGATGATCGAGCGAGACAAGCAGAAGAGAGGTCTTTAGCGACTCTCCCGTAGTGCTGAATCCATCGTCCGAGTGAACGGCTGGAAGAGATAACGCAGAACGCTGCGGCGTTGCCCCTGGATATCCGCAACCAGAGGCATCCCCGCTTGAATCGGAAATGTCTTGCGGCGCTGATCCACAAACTGCCGGTCCAGCTCCACCCGTGCCAGGTAGTAGTAGGCACGGGTATCCGGATCTTGCACCGTGGTTCCAGCCAAACTCAGCACCTTGCCGGGCACAGATCCATAAATGGTGGAATCAAACGGCTGGAGCTTCACGTCCACTCGCTGCCCCACCTTCACAAAGCCAATGTCTTTGGATGGCACCCGCACCTCCACCAACTTCTTACTGCCAGTCGGAACGACCTGCAGAACCACAGCACCTGGACCCACCACAGCACCCGGGGCCTTGTAGCGCAGGTCGCTGATCACCCCACTGACCGGGGCCGTGACCTTGGTGCGCTCGAGCTGGTTGCGCACTTTTTTGATGTTTTCTGCCACCACAGCCTCTTCGCTCACCAACTCTGCAATTTGTGAGTTGTTCTCGAAATGCAGGCCGGATTCCACGCCCTTCAGGTTGGCTTGGGCCTGGCTCAAGGCCTTGCGCGCTTCATTCCGCGCCCCCTTCATCTCCGCCAGCTGCGTCTTGGTATGGAGCAACTGCAACCGTGAGGCCCCGCCGGACTCCTGAAGCGACGCCCACATCGCAACCTGCTGGGTTTGGAGATTGATCTGCTCGTTCAACCCCTCGACTTCCGCCTGCTTCTGCTGCACCGTGGCCCGAGCAGCGGCCAGCTGATCAGCTCGATTGGCAAGGCGACTTGTCAAGAGCTGTTGCTGGGCAGCACTGACCTTGTTGCCCTGCTCTATCCCCTGGAGATCTCCAACTGAGAGGGTTGCGTCACCACGAATCGCCGCCTGCAGTTGCTTTTGCTGCAGCAACAGGTTCTTGAGCTTCTGCTCAGCTGCGTCATATTCGCTGCCCACCAACTTGGGGCTGAGCTCCAGCAACACCTGTCCCTCTTTGACCTCCTGGCCATCGCGGACATCCACCTTGGAGACAATCCCTCCCTCCAAGTGCTGGACCACATTCACCGCTCCCTCTGGCACGACCTCACCGGAAGCCTGAACGACCTGAGTCAACGGAGTCAGGGCCGCCCAGGGGACAAACAAAGCTGCTGCACCACCGAGGAAGTACAAGGACAAGCGCAGGTGACGGTTGTCCGGCTTTTGCTCGAGATCAAGGGCCTGGGATAAGCGCTGATGTCCAACCAACGCCGCCACGTCGGATTGATCCAAACCAGGAAGCTTGGCGAACCAGCCGGCAGAGGGGGGGGAGGATGCGCCCTCATCCTTGCTTGGCTCAGGGTTGGCGTTGACAGAGGAGGAAGTCATGGCATGAAGAGAAAATGGTGAACGGTGGATTGGATCTAGGGCCTGTTTTGAAGCCGTTGGCGTAACTCCTCGGGAGTGCCCTGGAAGGTGGTCACCCCTTTGTCGAGAATGCAGAGCTGATCGACCTTCTCAAGTAACAAGCGGTTGTCGGTGGCGATGACAACACTGCGCGGGTGGCCGCTGAAGAACGACACCCGGAAAGAGGGCAGGGCCTCGAGAAAGATTTGGAATTGATCCGGAGATAACCCCTGACTGAGGTCGTCGATCAACAGGATTGGGGTGTCTTTAATCAGGGCCTGCGCCAGGGAGAACAAACGCAATACCCCATGGGGCAGCTGATAAACAAATGCCTCATCCAGGGAGGTGTCGAGCCCGTCAGGCAATGATTCCAGATAGTCCAAGATCCCGATGCGTTCGCAAATCGAGCGCACGTGGGGTGGCGTCACGTCGGGATTCATCGCCATCAGGTTGGAGAGCACCGTCCCAGGCAGCAGCTCTGAGCGCTCCATCACGAAAGCGATGTTGCTTTGAATCAGATCAGGACTGAACTGGCGATAGTCAACACCGTCAAAGAGCAATGAGCCATTGGAGAGCGGATACAGCTGATCAATCACCCGCAACACCGCACTTTTGCCGCAACCGGCTTTCCCCGTCAGAGCCAGGATTTGGCCGGGTTCCACCGAGAGGGAGACCCGCGTCAAAGCCAAACTGCTGTCACGACCCAATCGACAGGTGCCGGAATCCAAGAGGACCGAGCCATAGAGCCGATGATGCGGTGATTCAGCCGCCATCCGGGTGGATTGACGAAGCTTGAAAAACTGATCCAGTTGAGCGAACTGCTTGCGCATCGAACTCAAACGCAACATCGCGTTCATCAACTGCTGGAAGGGTGTAAAGACCCTCCAGACGAAGAACATTGCGGCAATCAGAGTGCCCATGGCAGCGGCACCCTCTTCGCTGTTCGAAGCGAGCCAAACGCCAAACGCCAGAGTCAACACCCCGGCCAGCTGAGATGCGGTACTGACAACCACCTGCAGGCGCCCCAATTGGCGGTTGATCGTCAGTGCGCTACTGGTGCTCTGAGCCGAGAGACCACGTAAACGCTGCAGCCAGACCCACTCCAAACTGGATTGCTTCACCTCCAAAAAGCGGCTCACCAACTCCTGCTGCGCCTGAGCAATTCCGATTTCACTGGAGAGGCTGAGATCAGCAGCGACGCCGTAATAACGAGACATCACCAGGACCAAGATGGCGGTGATGCCCATCAAGACCAAGGGGATCAAGACCAAGGGGCCTGCGATCAGTGCAATCGCACCCAGATAGAGCAGGACAAAGGGAAAGTCCAGCAGGGCCAGGGCAAGGGGTCCTTGCAAATAGACCAATAGCGCATCGAGATTGCGTTGCCGATTGCGGTAGCTGCGAGTCCCTAAGGTTTCAGTCTGGTTGGAGTCCAGTCCAATCGTCTTCTCAATCAGCTTCACGCCCAATAAGGCATCAAGGCGTGCCGCCAGCTGCGCCAACTGACTGCTTCTCCATTGACGTAGGGTCCAATCCAGACCAAACAACAACAAGACGCCAAGGAACAGCCAGGCTCCCGTGAAGAGGTTTTCACTGGGAATCACAATGTTGTAAACAGCCCGGATGTAAAAGGGCACAACCAGTGCCAATAGAGCAAGCGCGAAGCTGATTCCATAGAGCAGCGAAATGCGGTGACGGAAGCGATACAGCACCTGCTGCACCAAGGCCACGCGATCGCTAGGAGGCGCTTCGTAAAAAACAACCAGGCTGCCGCCAACCGGCACATCTGCAAGACCAACGCGACCATCAGCATTGGCAGCCAACAGGAGACCTTGCCCGTCCCGTGACAGCACATAGGGGTGCTGCTCGGGTGTCAGATAAAGCGCCGGTAGGCTGTAACCCTGTAACTGATCCCAGCTCTGAAGACGCTCCTGGGTGCTGCCGTAGCCCAACCGCAACAGCAGGTTCCGGGCTTCCACCAGGTCCATCTGACGGGGATCAGGACCAAACAGCTCAAACAGCTGCTCTGACCGTCCCATCCACATCAACTGCTGCAACAACAGTCGCAGGCAAAAGGCCAACGGAGCTTCGGGACTGAGCGTCAGGTCGCGAATCAACTGAGCGGGACTGCTGGATTCAGAGCCATTGCGGGACAAAGTCATGAGCTGGCCTCCTGCAGGGCGGATTGGAGATCGAGTTGTTGATCAGCAAGCCCGGAGAGCACCAACCCCCGACCCGCAATCAACACGGTTAAGTGGCCGTGACAGCGGTGAAGGGCCCGTGTCAGTCCATCGATAAAAGCCTTCCCGTAGGAACAATCACTGAGATCAAGGAGCAGGAGGTGAGGATTACGAGTCAGAGCCGTCACCAGGTGCGCAAGGGCTTGAGCGTCACGCGAGAGGCCCGTTGGAAGCGTTCCACCCATGGCTGTTCCATAGCCGTGGGGCAAGGCACGAACCTGGTGATCCAAGCCAGTCAGGAAGGACCAGAACAAGGCTTTTCGCCTCAGGCGACTGGGCTGAAAACAGGTGATGTTCTCCAGCAACGTCCCCTGGAAAAAAGCGCGGGATGGATCGACGTAAGCAATGTCATCCCGTAGCTCAACGCGTCGATAGGACGCGATCGGCTCACCATCCAGGGACAACTCAGGGTTAGGGCTGACCTGAATTAACTCCAGAAACAACTGCCGTACATCAACGCCAAAGCGCTGATCCCGAAGCAACACAACAGAGCCTTTCTTCGCCTCGACCAATGGAGAACCGTGCCGCGAAATGGTGAGCAGACCCCCAGATGGAAGCTGCCGGCTGCCCCCAGGACCTTCGACAGGCAAGGCCATCAGTGCGTCGTATTCATCCCTCGAAAGGCTCAAGCGGCGATAGCTGTTCCATAGCCCCATCGCTTGCTGCCAAGGGGCGAGGATCTTGCCAAGCAACAGCAGAGCAGCAGCAAGGGCACCGACGAGTAGACGATCGTTCACGACCAACAGCGCACCCCAGGTGACGCCAGCGGCAAACGTGATCTGTCCCATCAAGGAACCAAAAGCCTGGTACTGCCCAGCGAAGGTGTTGTGCAGCATCCGGTCATAGGCCTGCTCTTCTTGAAAGCGCTCACTAGCCACCAAAAACTTCGAACCAAGACCATTGGATTTGATCAAATCCATGGCATCGACCAACTTGTCTTGATAGGTGCGGGTCTCAAGCTCGGTTTGATCCCGACGTCGTGAGAGCCGCTCGTAGTCCCGAGCGAAGGCCAGAGCGCGAAAGAGGTAGACAATGATCGCGAGAACAGCGACCACTCCAACGCTGCCAGCGATCAAGAACAAGACGACCACAAACAACAGCGAGAAAAGCAAATCAATGGCAGTGGTCAGCGCCTGCAAAGCACTCTCATCGCGCAGAAGATTGATGCTGTTCAAACGCTGCAAATGCCGACCTGGGGATAGTGCCAAGAAATCCGGCAGTCCCAACTGCAAGAAATGGGACACAGCCTCGACCCGCTTCTGATGCTCGACGCGAGCTCCATCAGCACCGGTCAACACCAGACGCACACTTTTGAGCCAGCCCCCCAAGATCATCAACAGCACAACACCCACGCTCAAGACCACCAAGCTCGACATCGAGCCAGAGGGGAGGACTGAAGTGAAGACGATATTGATGTAGAGCGGGGAAGCAAGCTCGAGAAGATTGATCAGCACTGAAGCCACCAAGATGGGCTTGAGCTGGTAATCCGACCACTGCACGTATCGCAAGGACTGGAAGAAGCGATGGGACATCGCTTCTTCCAAGAGGTCAAGTGCAGCATTCAGCGACTGTTTGCAGCGACGAATCGATGCCGAGAGAACATGCCGGAAGCTCTTGCGCGAAAGGACCGCCTCATCAAGGCTCGAAACCATGTGCCCCCAAAATTGCCTGCCAAAAACATATGCAGCTCCAAGCCCGCTGAAGGCGCCAGGGGAACTCTTAATAAAGGGAATCGTTTCGCGTCGCTTTTCGAAACACAAGCATCAAGCACCCTTCATCAGCCGGCGACAGGATTCAATCTGATTAGTCTTCGGGACAACCAAGCAAAGCGGTGAGGACCGGCTCGTGTTTCGTTTTCAGCTATCCACTGAGCGCAATCAAGTGGAATTGATCGCCAATGGACAAGGACAATCCATACCCTTTCAGGTGATCGGTCCGGCGACCGAGATAGCTTTTGTTGAGGAGTTAGTCGAACAGCACTTTGGCTCATTGTGTGTCAAGCCAGGGGATCTACTGGACTTTCTCCAGAATGACCCCTGGATTCAAGAAACCTTTCAGAGCCCAACTGTGATCGAAGGAGAACTTGAAGCAGCCCTGCTCGATGCTGAGGCCGAGAAAGACTTCTTTCAGACGAAGCCCCTTGGCCAAAAGTTGGTCAGTGCAGGAGTGATCGATCTGGACGAACTCGAGCAACTCCTTTTGGATTACCAACCATTTGCTGCCAACCAGCGTTTGGGTGAATTCCTCAGGCTGAATCTCAAAGTCTCTGGGCCGATGCTGGAATTACTGATTAATCCGTCGCTCTATGCCGATCGAGGCTTCAATGACCAGCGCCTCGGAGAGCGCCTGAAAGAGCTAGAGCTCATCAGCGAGGACAGACTCAATCAAGCCCTGGCCAGCCAGCGGATGAATGGCAAGCGACTTGGAGAGATCCTGGCCAACCAAGGGGTGATTTCAGAGCAGATGGCCAAGTTCTTTAGTGAGGCTCAACTCACACCAGCCGGCGAGATTGAATTCGCGAGTTAGGCCCAAAGCGCATCCGCCATGCGTGCCACCTGGACAATGGCCGCTCCATCGTGAACACGGACCACATCCACACCAGCCGCGACGCAACGGGCAACGACAGCTGCAGTACCCCAGAGTCGAGCCTTAGGGCGGGGCTCATCCAAAACAGCTCCGATAAAGCGCTTGCGCGAAGGCCCCACGAGAAGCGGGATGCCATCCGCCTTGAGCTGCTCAAGTCCCTTGAGCAGCTCAAGATTCTGTTCAGTGGTTTTGGCAAACCCCAAGCCTGGATCCCAAATCAAGCGCTCCATGCGAACACCCGCAGCAAGAGCGCGCTCGGTGGCATGCCGCAGCTCCCTGAGAACGCCAGCAATCACACCCTCAGGGCCGTAGTCCGTCAACGAATCCATGGAGTGGCTGTCCCCTCGGGAGTGCATCAGCACATAGGGGCAGTCCGCTGCGGCGACAACAGCCAACAAATCGGGATCCCGAACGCCGCCGCTGATGTCGTTGATCCAATCCGCTCCAGCTTCAATGGCTCGCTGGGCGACGCAGGCCCGATACGTGTCCACCGAGATCAGCGGCTGACCCAATCCCGGCGGGAAGGCTGATCGAATCGCCTGGAGACTGGGGAGGAGGCGATTGAGCTCCTCTACACCGCCGACATCCTCTGCACCAGGACGGGTGCTTTGGGCGCCAAGATCCAAAACCCCCACACCTGCTTTGACCAATGTCTTGGCCTGCCGCAAAGCCTGGTCTGGAGAGCGAAAGCGACCACCGTCACTGAAGGAATCGGGGGTGAGATTGATCACCCCCATCACCTGGGTTGGTTGGCCCAAGGGCCTTGCCATCAGACCGGCTGGTAGTTCGCAATGCGAGCGAAGCCCTCTGGATCCAGGGAAGCCCCACCCACGAGAACGCCGTCGATATCGCTCTGGGCCATCAACTGGTCAATCGTTCCTGGATTCACAGAACCGCCGTACTGCACCACCACGTCGGAATAACCAACCCAGTCTCGAATCAGACCGCAGATCCGATTGGCTTCAGCCGCTTCACAGGTTTTGCCCGTGCCAATGGCCCAAATCGGTTCGTAGGCAATGATCAATCGGCTGTGATCCAAGCCATCCACCCCTTGCTGCACCTGGCGGCGGATCACCTTCTCTGCTTCCCCTGCCTCCCGCTGCGAATCGCTCTCGCCAACGCACAGGATCGGGGTGATGCCGTGCTTCTGGGCACTACGGGCCCGAAGATTGATTTGCTCGTCAGTCTCGCTGTAGTACTTGCGTGGCTCACTGTGGCCAACAATGGCGTGACTCACTCCATGCTCGAGGAGCATGCCGGCAGAGACCATCCCCGTAAAGGCGCCCTTCTCTTGCCAGTGGATGTTCTGAGCCGCAATCCGTATCCCACTGCCCGCCAGGGAACTGCTCAAGCTGGCGATGGCCGTAAAAGGAGGCGCCAGAACCACCTCACGATCGCTAGGAAGGCCGGCCACCAGAGGCTTGAAGCTCTCAGCAAAGGCCTGCGCTTCAGCGCAGGTCATATGCATCTTCCAATTGCCCGCGATGACAGCCTTCCGCACTGCGTTCATAGGTCGACTAGCGATCCAACCTAAGGTCTGGGGTCCTCAGCGAAGGTCGAGCTGCTGAGGTACGAGAACTGTCTGACCGGCGAACTCGACCCGGTCGCCGGCTTTCAGCTTCCGACCACGCTGGGTCTCCTGGAAGCCATTGACCCGGACCTCCCCGCCTTGAATGCGCTGCTTGGCTTCACCGCCTGTGAAGACCAAGCCTTGCCATTTCAGAAATTGATCCAGGCGAATGGGCTCGGAGGTCCCCAGGGGTGTGGTCACGCTGTCAACTCATGCCAGTTGCATTGTCCAACCCTGAGTCCCCTCCTCGTTTGGTGGAACCAGGTTGTTTCCACCATTGCCTTTAGCCGCATAGAGACCCACGTCTGCAGCAGCCAAGAGCTCATCGATGTTGCAGACCCGTGCCAAACGTGAATCCGCCATGCCGATCGACAATGTGAACTGGACAAGAGACCCGTCATTCAGCCGCCAGGAACGGGCTGCAACCTGACGGCGCAAGGACTCCAGAACAGCAGCCGCTTCTTCAGCGGACTCCAGCATCAGAACAGCAAATTCATCGCCTCCGAGGCGACCAATCAGATCGCCAGAGGGAATCACGTCACGAAAGAGTGTGGATAACTGACAGATCACTTCGTCCCCGGCAGGGTGACCATAGGTATCGTTAATCGATTTAAAACAATCGATATCAATCAAAGCAACAACACACAGGCAGTGATTCTTGTTGAACTGTCCAATCTGCTGGGTAGCCATCTCAAAGAAGGAACGACGATTAAAAACGCCAGACAAAGAATCGACTTGAGCCAATCCCAATAACTCTGGCAAAAGGCGGCGACGCAAAAAGAACACCAGCGCCGTTTCCGTCAGAAAGAGTGGCGTAAAACCTGCAAGAAAAACGAGCGCAATCCAACGGGACCAGCGCTGAGTCACTGGAGACAGATCAAGCTCGAGAACCAATAGCCCACGGGTCCCCAGATCAGGCCGCCCCTCAATCGCCAAGGGAGTTGGGGCAATGTGGACCAGTCGCTCACCGCCAAAGGCAGGGATGAGTCCTAGAAACTGATTAACCGGTTGAACAGAATGGCAAGCGGCAGCCGCATCGGCTGGACGAAGGCACGTCAACAAATCACTCGGGATTCGTCCAAGCCTTGTCCACCAGCTGAGGCCAAAGACTGAACTGCCCAGCATGGTGTTGTCATTCGCGGCAATGACTCTTCCACCTGGACCGAGAAGAACAGCCGAGTGCAAGCCTCTAGAAGCGGCTTTGAGCTGGAGCTCTCGCTGGACTTGCTCGACGGGTTGATAACTGGTGACGCTACGAACAAGGTCGTGCTCAATGGAGCGTGCCTGGAGTTCTGCCTCTCGCATAGCGGCATGCACAACCAGAAATCCGCTAACCCCAACCAAGAGGCAAGATCCCAAAGCGGTCACAAGCAGGGACAGGAAGATCAATTCCTGATTCACCCGTTGATGCAGAAGACCCTTGGTTGAGGGAACCAGTCGCTGGACTGATCGGAGGTGACTCATTGTGCCGCTTCTACATACGTAGAAGTCACCTTCGGTATGATCGAGCCTCGCGGAATGAGCTGCAGTTTCTCTTGCAAATCACGCACCGCTTCAATATTGCGAGCGACCCGTCCCTCAGGCTGTAGCATTTCGACCTGATCAGACAAGCTGAAATAACGCAGACCCTGTTCCGCTGCACGAAACTCATCGACGCTCAGGCGTTCCCGTTCAGCCAGTAGTGGAAGGGCTCTCTGAGGCCTTAGCCTGGCTTCAGCATGGGCTGCAGACCAAGACCTCAACAGGCCAACAACGATGTTTTGATTGAGTTTAAGAAAGTTTTTTTCAACCACCAAGACAGTCAGGATCTCCCCCGGAATGACTGCACTATTGAAGAGTGGACGTAAGGGAGAACCTCTTAGAGTGACGCTGGTAGAGGGAGTGGGCAGTACCGCTGCATCGACAGAGCCAGTGAGCAAGGCTTTTGGCATCAACCCAAGTTCCATCTTGCGCATCTTGATCTCACTGAGCGATAAACCATGAAGCTGAAGTGCCCGACCGAGGACAAACGGTCCAAAGTTGGAGCGCGAAACGGCAATCGACTTACCCTTTAGATCTCGAATTGAGAGCAGTGACGGAACAGAAATAATCTGATCAGCCTCGACTGACTCATCCAGAACCAAGATGACAACCGGGCATCGCTCAGGCACTCGAGCACAAAGCTCAACCAACTCGATAGTGGTTAATTGTGCTATCGGAAGTTCTGCCCTGAGATAAGCATGAACAATGGATTGAGGGTCCGGATACTGCCGAGGAAAGATCTCAATACCCTCGACCCGGTCAAACCCCAACTCGTGAGCCAAATAAAAGTACTCATAACCAGGCCAACTCGAGACAGGGACATCAACGGAGGGGCGACGTGAAGCGCAAGATCCGACGAACCAGACAAGGCAGGAAGCCAGCAGTAGGCCAGGAAGGGATCTCCGAGACATCCAAAGGGGCAGCCTGAGGCCAAGTTCAACCTAGTGGCCAAGCCTGAGAAAAAAGCCTTTCACTCGAAGCAGATCTCACTCAGATCTGTGACTAGGGTTGAGCTGAAGAGTTGGTCCGTAGTGCCTTCTGTCCAAAGCAGTCAATGATCCAGAGGCCATTCTTCAGCTGCTACTGAATGCCGAGTACCACCTCAAACTTGGCTCCTGGCTCCAGAAGCATGGTGGCGATGGGTCGATGCTCTGGTCGCCGCAGCTCTGTCAGATTCTTCGCTCGGAGGAAGGAAGTGGGCAGACCATGGACCAGTTACTCGCTGTCGTCGCCAAAGAAGATCGAGAGCGAGTCCGAACGGAACTCCAGCAATCGCAATTGAGCGGACAAGCCGGCCGAATCAGGCATCGACTTCGCTTGAAGGATGGCGATGAGTGCTTCGTCGATCATCGCTGCTTTACAAGCTATGACAACAAAGGACGCCCTCTCTACTCCATCGGGACCCTGCAGGAGTGCCCAGGAGTTCAAAGCACTAAAGGCGAAAGATTCGAGCCAATCCAAACAGACAGGCTGACCTGTCTACCCAATCGCGCAGCAACAGACATCTACATCAGTGAGCTCATCCGTGACGTCATCAGTGGAGTCAGCAAAAACACCAGGATCACAGTCACCTGCCTAGACATCGATCACTTCCAAGAGATCAATGACACGTTTGGAATCGCAAATGGAAACAGACTTTTAGTCTGGATAGCGAGACATCTTCGCGATCAGATCACCCCGGAAGACTGGCTTGCAAGGCTCGAAAGCGACAGCTTTGTCATCATTCAGACAGACGGAATCCAGAGCACTCAGGACGCCATCCAGCATGGCAAACGGTTACAGAAGGGGCTTCGATTAACTTCGAGGAGCCTAGAAAAGCTGCCATCAATACACCTCAGTGCCTGCATTGGGATCAGCACTTGGCCTGGCATCACAACAGCCGATGACGATCCGATTCAATCCGCCAGAACAGCTCTTGCCGCTGCCCAAAGACGCGGGCCAGGAAAAGTTCAGGTGTATTCAGAATCCCTCAGCGCGACGATTCGAGAGGCCCTTGACCTCGAGCAAAAGCTCTCGACTGCCATTGAAAGGAATGAACTCGAACTTCACTATCAGCTGCAGTTTGATCAGAGAGGCAGCCTCATGGGAGCAGAAGCACTGCTTCGGTGGGACCGTCACGGGGAAGCCTTTATTCCATGTAAACGATTTATCCCTGTCGCCGAGCAGAGTGGATTAATCGAAGACATTGGTAGCTGGGCCCTAAAGAATGCGGTTCAACAATTCGCCGAGTGGCAGCGCAACAACATCAACATCCCAAAACTATCAATCAACGTTTCAGCCGAACAACTCAACCCCGATGCTGAGCCGCTCGATGAGTTAATAACCGAAATCTGTCACCTGGAGGGCCTTTCCCCCAGTCACATCGAGCTGGAACTCACAGAAACTGCATTGCTCAAAAATCCCAATGACGCAGCAATGCGCCTTCAAAGGCTTCAAAAGCTAGGGGTTTGTCTTTGGGTTGATGATTTTGGCACAGGTTTTTCCAATCTGAAATCGTTGCAGAGACTGCCACTCAAAGGATTCAAAATCGACAAGAGCTTTGTGAGAGATATGGAGCAAGACCCTAATGATTATTCGATTGTTCGGGCCACAACCCAACTCGCCCATGGACTCGGATTGAAATCCCTAGCCGAAGGAGTTGAGTCGATCCAACAACTCCAGCAACTCAAGCGACTGGGATGTGATGGCTTTCAGGGCTTTCTTTTGGCAAAGCCGAAGAATGCCGAAGAGATGGCCAGAGAGCTCAACGACACCCTCAGCCATGCGAAGCGACTGTGCATGGCAGACGAGCCTGAACGAGTGGAGCCAGCCAGATCAAGAACCAATCAGTCAAAGCCGTAGGCCAGCAGCTCGACCAGCTTGCGTCGATACAACGACCAGCGACCCTTTCTTCCAACGGCAGTCGTTTTAAAAAGCGCTGATAGCTTGCCCCGATGCTTGCACCCTCATCGGCCGGCTTCCGGCGCCTGCTGCCGCTGCTGAAGCCCCACCGTCCCGCGCTGATCGCGGGTGGGGCCTGCATGCTCGTCTTTGTGGTCTGCTGGCCGCTCCTGGCCTGGTTGGCCGGTCAGCTGATTCCCGCGATCGGAGCCGGTGACTTCAACCGGGTGCTGCAGGTCATCGGCCTGGCCCTGACGGTCTTCATGCTGCAGAAGATCGCACAGTTTGGTCAGGACACCCTGCTGGCGGGACCGGCTCTGCAGGTCAGCCAGGAACTGCGCCGCCGGCTGTTCGCGCGGCTCCAACGTCTGGATTTCGGAGTGCTCGAGAAGCTCTCTGCCGGCGACCTGACCTACCGCCTGACAGAAGACGCCGATCGGGTGGGCGAGGTCATTTACAAG
Organism: Vulcanococcus sp. DEBay_Sum29NL08_54; assembly: GCF_017859255.1. Lineage (NCBI taxonomy): Bacteria > Bacillati > Cyanobacteriota > Cyanophyceae > Synechococcales > Synechococcaceae > Vulcanococcus > Vulcanococcus sp. DEBay_Sum29NL08_54. Next base: position 14,620 of record NZ_JAFMNJ010000022.1, on the reverse strand, counting down.
ACGATCCAGGACACCACCCCCTCGGTGCTGCAGCTGGTGGTGGTCTTCGGCTACATGGTCTGGCTGGACTGGAAGCTCTCCATCGGCACCCTGCTGCTGGCCCCCTTGGTGGCCGTGCTGGTGAGCGTCTTTGGCGCCAAGGTCATGGGCGCCGCAGAAAAGAGTCAAAAACAAGTCAGCGAATTGGCCTCCTTGCTGGGAGAAGCGATCTCCGGACTGCCCCTGGTGCGGGCCTTTGCCGCTGAGCCCTGGCTGCAGCAGCGCTTTGAAGTTGAGATCGATCTGCACCGCAAGGCCCGCTACCGCACCCAGAAGCTGCTGGCCCTGCAGTACCCCGTCGTGGGCTTCCTGGAGGCCGCGGGCATCCTGGCGGTGCTGCTCATGGGCGCCGCCCGCATCCAAAGCGGTGACCTTGATGGACAGGGCTTCAGCAGCTACGTCGCCGCCCTGCTGATGCTGATCGACCCGATCAGCCACCTGACCACCAACTTCAACGAGTTCCAACAGGGCCAGGCCTCCCTCAAGCGCCTGCGGGAGATCGAGCGGGAAGCGGTCGAGCAACCCGATCGCCCGGACGCCCAACCCCTGGGGCGCGTCGCTGGCGAGCTGCTGCTCGAGCAGGTGAGTTTTGGCTACGACCCGCAGCAGCCCGTTCTGAAGAACCTCTCGCTCCAGGTCAAACCTGGCCAGGTCGTGGCCCTGGTCGGTCCCTCGGGGGCAGGCAAGAGCACCCTCTTTTCCCTACTGCTGCGCTTCAACACCGCCCAGGGCGGTCAGGTGCTGCTGGATGGGCGCAACCTGGCGGACCTCAAGGCCGCTGAGCTGCGCACGGCCGTGGCGCTGGTGCCTCAACAGAGCGCTGTCTTCTCGGGCACGGTCGCCGAGGCGATCGCCTTTGGCCGGCCGGCCACCCGGGAGCAGATCCAAGCGGCCGCACGCCTCGCCAATGCCGACGGTTTCATCGAGGCCCTTCCCGGCGGCTACGACGCCCGCGTCGAAGAGCGGGGCAGCAACTTCTCCGGCGGCCAACTGCAACGGCTGGCCATTGCCCGGGCGGTGCTCGGCAACCCGGCGGTGCTGCTGCTGGATGAGGCCACCAGCGCCCTCGATGCCGAGGCGGAAGAAGCCGTACAGAGGGGCCTCGATCAGGCCATGCAGGGCCGCACGGTTCTGGTGATTGCCCACCGCCTCTCCACCGTGCAGGAGGCCGATTCGATCCTGGTGCTCGAGAACGGCAAGATCGTCGATCAGGGCAACCACGACCTACTGATCAGCCGCCCTGGCCGCTACCGCGACCTCTGCGAGCGCCAGCTGATTCGCGGTGCTTAACCTGGTCCCATGACGGAGCAGGGCCCCACCGCCAAGCCACTCGGTGAGATGCCCGTCTGGGAATACCGGGTCATCCACATCAATGTGGACAACAACAATCCCCCGGCGCCCCCAGACCCCAAGGTGGCCAGTGAGCGGATGGGCGGGAAGCTCAGCCCGGAGTTCATCAGCCGGGAGTTCCCCCAGCAGTACGGACCGGAGCAGCAGGCCAAGGCCAAGGCCGCCCCGAAGCACCCCGCTGAGCAACTGCAGCACTTCCTGAACCTGCTGGGGAAGGAGGGCTGGGAGCTCACCACCACGACCCAGGTCGGGCAGCTGCTGATGTTCTTTTTCAAGCGACCGCTGCGGCCCCTGCCCAAGCAAATTGCAGCGGCAGAGAGCAAGAAAGACCCGTAAGGTGACCCGGTCTACCGCCTTGTGTCGTGACCGACTCCGCCGCCCAGATCCCCCCCGTCCTGACCTTTGAGGGGAAGCGCTACGACCTCAACACCCTGCCTGAGGAGGTCAAGGAGCTGGTGCGCGGCATGCAGGTGGCCGATGCCCAACTGCGCATGCACGAGGACACCCTCAAGGTCCTGGCCGTTGGCCGTCAGTCCATGGCCATGCAGCTCAACGACCGGCTGCAGGGCGTCACGCCGATGGCGGACTGATCAGGCGATCGGCAGACCGCGCTCGTTGAAGATCCCCTCGAACAGGACCGAGCTGAGATAGCGCTCACCGGAGTCCGGGAGGACCACAACGATCGTCTTGCCGGCATGGGCTGGATCCTTGGCCAGGCGCAGGGCTGCCACCGCGGCGGCCCCGCAGCTGATGCCGGCCAGGATCCCCTCTTCTTTGGCGAGGCGCCGGGCCATCTCGACGGCCTCCTCATCGCTGACCTGCTCGACGGCATCGACCATGGCCAGATCCAGGTTGCCGGGAACAAAACCAGCACCGATCCCCTGAATCTTGTGGGGGCCGGGTTGCAGGGCATGGCCCCCTTTGGTCTGGCTGATCACCGGGCTGTTGATCGGCTCGACCGCCACCGTGTGCAGAGGCTTGGCCAGGGTGTTTTTGATGTAGCGGCTCACCCCGGTCAGGGTGCCGCCGGTGCCAACACCGGAGACGAACACGTCGACGTTGCCGTCGGTATCGCTCCAGATCTCAGGGCCGGTGGTGTCGTGGTGGATCTGGGGATTCGCCGGATTCACAAACTGCTGCAGCAGCACGTAGCGATCGGGATCGCTGGCGGCGATCTCCTTGGCCCGGTTCACGGCCCCCGTCATGCCCAGCCGGCCCTCGGTGAGCTCGAGGTGTGCCCCAAAGGCCGTCAGCAGCTTGCGCCGCTCCAGGCTCATCGTTTCGGGCATGGTCAAGGTGAGCTTGATGCCCTTGCTGGCGGCCACAAACGCCAGGGCAATCCCGGTGTTGCCGCTGGTGGGCTCAATCAGCTCCTTGCCGGGGCCCAGCAGACCATCCCGTTCGGCGGCCGCCACCATCGCCGCACCGATCCGGCACTTCACCGAATAGGCAGGATTGCGGCCCTCGATCTTGGCCAGCACGCGCGCTCCGCAGCCCTCGGTGATGCGGTTGAGCTGAACCAGTGGGGTGCGCCCGATCGTGAGGCTGTTATCGCTAAAGATCGCGGCCATGGGGCTCTGGGCTGCACACACAACAGTGGCCGCACCCTAAGAACTGGGCAGGCAAATAGGGAAAACGTTTCTAGGGTTCGGATGATTTCGTAGTCCTGCTGTGGACCCCAAAAACCAGCGCCGCATCGCCGCCGTTCTGCTGGCTCTGGCGGGTGCGACCTCGATCGCGCTGCCCTTCATTTCGGCCACGGCCCTGACCTTGAGCATCGGGGTGATCGCGGCGGTGGCTGGGGTCAGCCAACTGCTGCGCATCGGCCAAGCCGAGGACACCAAGGGCAAGGTCTTTCGCGGGCTCTCGGGTCTCTTCTATGTCGTGGCGGGCATCTGGGTCGTGGCCTACCCGGTTGAGAGTGAAATCAGCCTGACCCTCTTTGCCGGACTGCTGCTGATCTTTGAGGGGGTGATGGAGCTGGCCTCGGCCGCCGCCAGCCAAGCCCAGGCCCGCGGCCTGGTGCTCGCCGATGGCCTGATCACGGCTCTGCTGGGGGGACTGCTCGTGGCGGAATGGCCCAGCGACAGCCTCTGGGCCGTGGGAACTCTCTTCGGGATCTCCCTGTTCTTCACTGGGTTCAGGCTGCTGACGGCTGAGTGACCCTCCCGCCCCGGTTCATCGTTGTTGGAGCGGGGCCCGCTGGATTGAGCCTGGCGCTCCAGCTCGCCGAAGGCGGAGCGCAGGTCGAGCTGATCGAAGCCAGTGAACGCTTTAGCCGGCAGTTCCGCGGCGATGCCCTGATGCCCAGTGGTCAGGAGGCCCTGGCCCGAATGGGACTGCTGCCGCTGCTGGAGCACCTGCCGCAGCGGCCCCTGGAGGGATGGAGCGTCTGGCTCGAGCGCCAGCGCCTCTTCCAGGTGGCAGAACCCCTGGGGTCGCTGCACCCCTGCCGGCTCGTGCCTCAGCAGAGCCTGCTGGAGGCACTGCTCGAGCGCGCCCTGCGCTGCCCGACGCTGCGCTGGAGGCCAGGCCAGGCTGTCCGCCGGCTCCTCCGGTGCGATGGGCGCATCAGCGGCGTCGAGCTCAGCAACGGCGAGGCGCTGCAGGCGGATCTGGTCATCGGCTGCGATGGCCGCGGTTCACTGCTGCGTCAACAGGCCGGAATTCCACTGCGCCACTCGGGCAGTCCACTGGAGTTGCTCTGGTTTGCGCTGCCTGGACCGATCCCCAGCGATTGCGTCTGGGGTTTCCAGACCCTCGTGGCCGGCGGCCGCATCGGCAGTGCCTGCCTCAACGCCTCAGGGGATCTGCAACTGGCCTGGTTGCTCGAGCCCCAGGACAGCGCAGAGTCCCTCACCCCGCAGGAGTGGGCAGAGCGGTTGGCGGCGCTGGCACCGGAGCCCCTGGCCCGTCTGCTGCAGGAGCGGGGGGAGAGGCTGAGCGCCCCCGTGCGCTTCAAGGTTCAGGTGGGCATGGCGGAGCGTTGGCAGCAACCGGGTTTGCTGCTGCTTGGGGATGCCGCCCACCCGATGAGTCCGGTTCGTGCCCAAGGCATCAACCTGGCGTTGCGGGACAGCCTGGTGGCGGCTGAGTTGCTGCTGGAGCGCTCCAGTGACCTCGATGGAGCAGCACAGGCCATTGAGAAACGCCGGCGGGCAGAGGTCAGCCAGATGCAGCAGCTTCAGCAGGCGGAAGCGAGGCAGGGCCATTGGCTTGGCCATCAGCGCATCCTCCGCACGGGACTGATACGAGGACGCGCCATCACCGGGCCCTTGGCGCAACGGGTGTGGACCAACAGGCAAGGACCACTACGGGACGGTCGCTGGAACGCCTTGGCCGGGGCAAACCTTCAGCCCTAAGGATCAAGACAGGCCAGCGTCGCGCGATCTGCCTGGCCAAGCCCGGGGGTTGGAGCCAGAGTGTGATCAGCCGTCAGGACATGGACGACCTGGGATGTCCGACAACCTCCAAGACGAACGTTGGATCGAGATCTGCCCCCATTACGGCGGGCCGAACTGCAACGAGCACTGTGCGGCCCGGCTTCGGGAGGTGTTCAAGCACTACGACGTCAATATCCCCACTGTTGATCAGTTCTGCCCCCTGAAAGGGGAGCCAACAACCTCACCGCCAGAGAAGCCGCGGGATCGCTTTGAAGTCATGCACGAGCAGCCGAGCGATTGATCAACCCAAGGTGGCGGGGGACGGTCGCTCCATGGGATCCAACCACTCGGCACAACGCGTCACCGGAATCATCAACAGCATCGGCAAGGCGCAAACCGCCAGCTGCGAGCCATTGAGCGGGCTTGTACCGAAGAAGGCATTCATCCAACCGGCCTGACTGAAGAGCCCTTGCAGGGCGAACGTGGCCATCACTCCCAGGGGGACGGCAGGTGCCTGGCGCAGATCCCGCAAGCGGAACGGCCAGACCTGGCGCCAATGGCTAATGGCCACGAGATAAACCAAGTGCGACAGCACCAAACCCTGCACCGCCATCGTCCGGGCCAACGGAAGATCACCGAACTGATGCTGAGCCCAGAAGAACAGCCCGAAGATCACACACCAATTGAAGAGGGAGACCAGGATCACGCGTCGTATTAAGGCCGGGTTCAAGAGGGGCTCTTCCGGCTGTCGCGGCGCCTGGTTCATCAACGCGGGGCTCAGCGGTTCAAAGGCCAGGGCGATGGACATGGTCAGTGAACAAATCATGTTCAGCCAAAGCACCTGCAATGCACTGACGGGCAAGGGGGTCCCCAGCAGACCCGCCATCAGGATCGTCATGGAGGCGCCGCCATTCACCGGAAGGACAAAGGCCAGGGTCTTCCTCAAGTTGAGGTAGACCCCGCGACCCTCTTCCACGGCCGCCTCGATCGTGGCGAAGTTGTCATCGGTCAGCAGCATGTCGGCGGCCTGACGGGCCACCTCCGTCCCACTGCGTCCCATGGCGATGCCGATGTCCGCTTGCTTCAGAGCGGGCGCATCGTTGACGCCATCGCCGGTCATGGCCACCACTTCGCCGTTGGCCTGCAGTGCCTCAACCAGCTGAAGTTTCTGGGCTGGGGCAACACGGGCAAAGACATCGACGGAATCCACCACCTCCGCCAGGGCGTCGGAGCTCAGGGCTGCCAAGGCCGATCCATCCATGGCCTGAACCTCTCCAGGGGAGCCAATTCCCATCAACCGAGCAATGGCGATGGCCGTTTGAATGTGATCGCCGGTGATCAATTTCACCTTGACCCCAGCGGCCCTGCAGGCGGCAACCGCTTGGATCGCCTCCGGTCGCGGCGGGTCCTGCATTCCTTGGAGCCCAAGAAAGGTGAAATCGCCGTTGAGGTGGTGATGCTCAAGCCGCTGCTGCTGCGCACCAAGACCAATGGCAAACGCCAAGACCCGCTCGCCTTGGCCCGCCATGGCGGAGACCGCCGCCTGAATCGCCTCGGCATTGAGCACGCAACGCTGCCCCTGCGCGTCCAACGCATGACTGCAGCGCTGCAGAACAGCCTCCACGGATCCCTTCAGCAAGATGCGCTCACTGCCGTGCAGGGTCGCCATGTATTGCCGTTCGGACTCGAACGGAATCACATCGCGCCGCGGGTGCTGGTCATGGGCTGAGCGATGGTTCATCCCAACGGAATGTGCGGCCGCCAGCAGAGCCGTTTCGGTGGGATCGCCTACCCATTGGTCATCGCTACCGGCCTGTGCGTCGTTGCACAACAAGCCGGCCAGCAGGGTCTCCTGAAGAGCGAGATTGACTCCCTTGCCCGCATCGTCCATGGGCCAGAGGTCCCGCAGTGGCTGGAGAATGCCGGCGGCATAGACATGCTCGACCGTCATCCGGTTCTGGGTGAGCGTCCCTGTCTTGTCTGAGCAGATCACGGTTGTACTGCCGAGCGTCTCCACGGCAGGCAACTTGCGGATGATCGCGCGGCGTCTGGCCATCCGATGGACGCCAATGGCCAGGATGATCGTGACAATCGCCGGGAGTTCCTCTGGGATGGCACCCACGGCGAGGGCCACGGCGCCATCGAACATCTCAGCCCAATCTCGTCCCTTCGCCAGACCCACGACAAAGGTGAAGATCGCGAGCAGAACGATCAGTCGCAGCAGCGTGCGACTGAAGCCCACCAACTTGCGGGTTAAGGGAGTGGAGAGGCTGACCGCCTGATTCAGGGCCACCGAGATCTGCCCCACCTCCGTGGCATCGCCAGTGGTCACCACAACGCCTGTGCCCTGCCCTGCGGTGACAAAACTCCCGGCGTAGGCCATGCAACTGCGCTCAGCGAGGGGAGCCTCTAGCTGCAACGCTCCGGTGGATTTCTCGACGGGCACTGACTCCCCAGTCAGGGCAGATTCATCGGTGCGCAAGGAGCGGACCTGCAGCAGCCGCAGATCCGCTGGAACCTTGCAGCCAGCCTCGAGCTGCACGACATCACCAGGCACCAACGCCTCGGAATCCAGCTGCAGGGCAGCGCCATCTCGGAGCACCAAGACATCGGTGCGGACGCTGTCGGCTAAAGCCGCGATCGCGCTCTCGGCTTTGCCTTCCTGAACGGTGCCGATCACCGCATTGATCACGGTGACGCTGATGATCACCAAGGCATCCTGCGGATCACCCATGGCGAGCTTGACGGCCCCGACGAGCAGGAGGGTGATCAGTAGGGGATTGTCGAACTGCTGAAGGAACCGAAGCCACAACGGCTTCAGCGGTTCTGGGCTCAGGCGATTCGTTCCGACTTGATGGACGCGCCGTTGCACTTCCGCAGGGGAGAGCCCCCGTTTGGCGTCGGTCTCGAGTGCAGCAACAACCTCACCCCCGCTTGAGACGTAAGCAGGGGTGAGGAGCGGCTGCATCGCAGGGGCATCGAGCTAGCCCTAGCGATAGCTCAAATCAGCGGACGAAGAGCATCTCCTGGTAGGTGGGCAGCGGCCAGGCGGTGTCATCCACCAGACCCTCCAGGGCATCGGCGGCCTCCCGCAGTTCACCCATGCGGACCATCAGCTGGTCGGCGCAGTGACGCATGTGGGCCTCGGCGCCGTGGGGCGCATTGCCCAGGGCGGTCTCCAGGGCGGCGGCACGGTCCAGCAGCTGCTGATTCAGGCCAGCGATTTGCTGAGCGAGCGCCTTGGAGGGATTCAGGCCGATGGCCTCCTGCTCCTGCAGCGATCCAGCCAGCTCGCCGAGGTAGGCGCTGACGGCGGGATAGAGCTGGGTGCGGGCGATCCGCACGGCCAGGCGGGCCTCCACCTCAATCGCCAGGCAGTACTGCTCGGAGTAGACCTCGTAGCGGCTCTCCAACTCAACGGGGCTGAGCACGTTGTGGCGGGAGAAGAGGTCGCGAATGGCGGGACGCTGCAGCACCGGCAGGGCATCAGCGGTGGTGCGCAGGTTCTCCAGACCACGCTCCTTGACGGCCATCTCATGCCACTCGCTGGAGTAGCCGTCGCCGCCAAAGATCACGTTGCCGTTCTCCTGGGTGATCTGCTGCAGCACAGCCATGCTGGCCTTCTCGACGCTCTCGCCCTTGGCCGTGCGGGCCTCCAGCTGATCGGCAATCCAGGCCAGGGAATCGGCCAGCACCGTGTTGAGGACCACCAAGGGACCAGCCACGGACTGGCCGGAGCCCACGGCGCGGAACTCGAAGCGGTTGCCGGTGAAGGCGAAGGGGGAGGTGCGGTTGCGGTCGCCGGCGTCCTTGGGGAACTCCGGCAGGCTGTCGATGCCCAGGCGCATCATTCCGCCGGTGGCCGAGCTCTTGAGCTGGCCGCCCTTGATCTGGTTGAAGACGTCCTCGAGCTGGCTGCCGAGGTAGACGGAGATGATCGCCGGAGGTGCTTCGTTGGCGCCCAGGCGGTGGTCATTGCTGGCGGTTGCAATCGCCGCACGCATCAGCGGGCCGTACTGGTGCACGCCGCGGATCACAGCCCCGCAGAACAGCAGGAACTGCATGTTCTCGTGGGGGGTGCTGCCGGGATCCAGCAGGTTGCCCTGGGTGCTGTTGCCGATCGACCAGTTGACGTGCTTGCCGCTGCCGTTGACGCCCGCGAAGGGCTTCTCGTGCAGCAGGCAGGTGAAGCCATGCTTCTTGGCCGTGCTCTTGAGCACGGTCATGATCAGCTGCTGGTGATCGGTGGCCACGTTGGCCGCCTCGTGCACCGGAGCGATCTCGAACTGGCCCGGAGCCACCTCGTTGTGGCGGGTCTTGGCGGGAACACCCAGGCGGTAGAGCTGGTCCTCCACGTCCTGCATGAACACCTGAACCCGCTCGGGGATGGCGCCGAAGTAGTGGTCATCGAACTGCTGACCCTTGGCCGGGGGCGCACCAAAGAGGCTGCGGCCCGAGAGCTGCAGGTCCGGGCGGAGCGCCATCAGGGCGTTATCCACCAGGAAGTACTCCTGCTCAGCGCCGCAGCTGGAGTTGATCGGGGCGATCTCGGTCTCGCCCAGCAGTTGCAGCACCCGCTTGGCCTGGCGGTTGACCGCGGCATTGGAGCGCAGCAGCGGAGTCTTCTTGTCCAGGGCCTCACCGGTCCAAGAGACAAAGACCGTCGGGATGCAGAGGGTGACGCCGTTGGGCGTGCGCATCAGCCAGGCGGGGCTGGTGGCATCCCAGGCGGTGTAGCCGCGGGCCTCGAAGGTGGAGCGCAGGCCACCGTTGGGGAAGGAGGAACCGTCGGGCTCGCCCTGCACCAGCAATTTGCCGGTGAAAGCGGTGATGGCACGGCCATCACTCTTGGGGGTGATGAAGCCGTCGTGCTTCTCCGCGGTCAGGTTGGTGAGCGGATAGAAGACGTGGGAGTAGTAGAGGGCGCCGCGGCTGGTCGCCCAGTCCTTCATGGCATTCGCCACGGAGTCGGCGATGGACGGGTCGATCGCACCACCTTCACGGATGGTTTTCTGAAGCGACTTGAACACCTGGCGAGGCAGGGCCTCCTTCATCCGAGCCAGGGTGAAGACGTCATCGGCCCAGATCTCGTGCAGGGCCGAAGGCTTAGTCACCGCAGCGGGCTTGCGCCGCTGAATGGTCTGCAGGGCAGCAAAACGCTCAGCGCTTGGCATGGCCACTTCGGTATCAAAGTGACACCATCATCGGCGACAGCAGGTCCGCTAGCGCAGGGTGCGCCAGTCGCCACTGGGGGTCCGGCGCTCCAGGCCAATGAACTGAGTGATCAGTTGATCCTGCAGTTCAACGGGGATCGCAGGATCGATCAGCCCTTGATGGACCAGCCAGGTCAGGGCCGCGCTTTGGGCGAGCTCAAGGCTCTCAAAGCAGTCATCGAGGACTGGATGGGGTTCACCGCCACGGTCCGTCAAGCGGAATTCCACGGGGAAGGAATGGAGGAGTGTCATTAGCCCAACCCTGGCGGCAACGGCGCAACCCTGCAGCAGCGCAGGACACAGCTTCCGGTAGTCCGCTAGCTCAGCTCAAACAGCAGCAGATCCACCCCATCGGCTCCAGCCTGCACAGAGGCCGGAGCCTCGCCGGCAGCCAGTCCCAGGCCATCACCCCGGACCAAGGGCTGGGGCTGTGCCAATCCACCCGTGATGATCTGCAGCCAACTGGCGCAGCGCTCGGAGGCCGGCCAGGCCAGCTCGGTCCCCGCTGGGACCTGGGCGCGCCAGAGCCGCACGGAGCGATGAATCGCCATAGCCCCGTCTGCGGCCTGGGGGTCGATCAGGGGCGTCCAGCCCTCGGCCAAGGCGAAGGGCTTCTGTTCGTAGTCAGGCGGGATCCCCGCTGAGGCGGGTTCAATCCAGATCTGCAGCAGGCGGCAGGGGGCCTGGCCGCCATTGACCTCGCTGTGGACCACACCGGTGCCAGCGCTCATCCGCTGCACCTCCCCGGCCCGCAGCACCTCGGCATGGCCCATGGAGTCGCGGTGGTGCAGCTCCCCCTCGACCATCACCGTGATGATCTCCATGTCCCGGTGCGGGTGCATGCCAAAGCCCTTGCCGGCGGCAATGACGTCGTCATTGATGACCCGCAGCGGACCGAAGCCCATCCAGGCCGGGTCGTAGTGACTGGAGAAGGAGAAGCTGTGCCAGCTGTCGAGCCAATCGAGCTGGCTATGGAAACGCTCAGCTGCGGGACGCAACAGCGGGGGCATTACTCGGGGGCTTGAAGCCGCTGCAGTCTGGCGAGCAGGTCCGCGATGCTGTCGTCCTTGGCCGGGTGGCTGCCGTTGCTCACCAACTGACGACCCACGACGTGGGCGCCCAAGTGCGCCAATTGCAGCCGCAGGGCGGTCATCACCGTGTAGCCACCGCCGCCCGAGTGGGTCGCGATCACAACGGGCCGGCCATTGAAGAGGGCCCGGAAGTCGCTGCCCTGCACCGAAAGCCAGGCGATCGCGCTGGTCAGCACCGGCGGGATCGAGCCGTTGTATTCCGGAGCACAGATCACCCAGCGGGGCGTGTCCATCAGCTTCTGCTGCAGCCCGGCGAGAGCGGCCGGGGGGCCCTGCTCCTGGGCGCGGGGCGTGAAGAGCGGCAGCTCAAGGGCGGTGAGATCCAGCACCTCAGCGCTGCAGCCTTGGCTCTGGGCAGCCGCCGCAAAGCGCTCGGCCAGCTTGAGGTTTTCGCCATTGCTGGCGCTCAGGACGAGAACGTCAGCCACTACTTCACGCCAGGGATGAAGCGGCGCTCGTGGTCACCGCCTTTGAGCATCCGGTTCCAATAGACCCAGGGCAGCACCACGCTCTTCATGATCCACATGCTCCAGCGCTCCTTGGTGGGATCCAGGGGGAAGGAGGGGGTGGGCTGCTGCTCGTAGTTGAACTCGGCCATGATCGTCTTGCCGTAGCCGGTGATCAGCGGGCAGCAGCTGTAGCCGTCGTAGGACCCCTGACCCTGGCCGCCCTCAAGCTGAGCCAGCAGGTTGGTCACCAGGACCGGGGCCTGACCGCGCACCGCGGCGGCGGTCTTGGAGTTGGGCATGCCGCCCACATCACCGATGGCAAAGACGTTGGGGAAGCGCACGTGCTGGAGGTTGTGCTTGCCCACCTCGACAAAGCCACTAGCGGCAGCCAGGGGGCTCTGGGCCACGACATCCGGGGCCGCCATCGGCGGGGTGACATGCAGAAGCTCGTAGTTGATGACCTCCTCGCGGGGCTCCTCGCCCTCTTTGCTGACCTTGAAGACCGCCTCTTTGCTCGCCGGCCTGACCTCGATCAGGGTGTGGGAGTAGCGGGCATCGATGCCCTTGCGGGCCACCACCTCCCGCAGGGGCGCGGCATAGGTGGGGACGCCAAAGATTCCAGGGGTGGCCGTGGCGTAGATGACCTTGCTCTTGGCCGCTATCGCGGGATCGCGCTTGATCGCGTCATCGGCCAGGTAGGCGATCTTTTGCGGCGCACCGGGGCACTTGATCGGCATGGGCGCGCAGGTGAAGACCGCGTTGCCGCCCTTGAAGTTCTGGATGCACTCCCAGGTGTAAGCAGCGAAATCCTTGGAGTAGTTGCTACAGACCCCGCCTTTGCCCAGGGCCTCAGGCAAGCCCTTGATGGCCTCCCAGTTGAGCTTCATCCCGGTGGCCACCACCAGGGCGTCGTAGGTCAGGGTTTGACCAGCGCTGGTGCTGACGCTGTTGCTCTCGGGGGTGAAGCCCGCAGCGGACTCACGGATCCAGGTGACACCCGCGGGAATCAGGCTGGCCTCGTTGCGGCGGGTCTGCTCCAGGCTGAAGACCCCGCCACCGACCAGCGTCCAACCCGGTTGGTAGTAGTGGTCGCTCGAGGGCTCAAGGATCGCGATGTCCAAGGCCGGACGGGCCTTCTTCAGGCGAGCCGCCACCGTGATTCCAGCGGCGCCGCCGCCCACGATCAATACCTGGTGATGGCCCATGGCCGCTGAATCAAGACGCGCTTACCCCAGATCTAACCAGAAGGGGGCCAACCCGGCAGCCCCGCCGCAGGATTCCAGACGGCAATGGACAAATAAAGAAGGGCTCGGCCGCAATGAGGCCTAAGCAGAAATACTCAAAACCTATCCCGTACTCATAATGACTACGACTTAGCACCTATGCTGGCCGCAGTTGATGCGAGTCGATGAACACCAGCAATCCCGGCACCCTCCAGAACCTCGAGGCGGCTTTTGGCGGCGAGAGCATGGCCAACCGCAAGTACTTGTTTTTCGCCGATCTGGCCAAGCAACTCGGCCATGGCGAACTGGCGCGGCTGTTCCGGGAGACCGCCCAGCAGGAAACCGAGCACGCCTTTGCCCACTTCCGCCTGCTGCACCCCGAATTGGTAGTGGAGAACCCTGAGGCCTTGAGCCAGGACGCCAAGGACGCACTGCTGGCGCGCTGCCTCGAGCTGGCCATTGAAGGGGAGACCTACGAGTTCGAGGTGATGTACCCCGAGTTCGCCGCCCAGGCGCAGCGAGACCGCGACCAGGGAGCCGTGGCGGAATTCAACGAGCAGATCGATGAATCCAAGGAGCACGCCGGCGTGTTCCGAACCGCCGCCCGCAACTTCGGACTGCTGGCGCCCGTGGAGCAGCACCACGCCGGCCGCTACAGCCAGGCTCTGCAGTCCCTCACCGGCGCCGGCAGTGGAGACAACAGGGCAACGCCCACCGCAGGGCGCTGGATCTGCAAGGTCTGCGGTGTGATCTACGACCCCGCCCAAGGGGACCCCGATTCAGGCATCGCCGCCGGCACACCCTTTGAGGCGATTCCCGAGGACTGGAGCTGCCCCATCTGCGGGACCCGCAAGGGGAACTTTGTGCCTTACCAGGGCTAGGGCTAGTCGTTCGGGGAAATCTCGATCACCCAGCTTCCGAGATAACCGGACACAGGAATATCTCCAGGGGCCTGACCGAGGGCATTGAACTGGTACATCCCCGCATCGGGGTTGAAGATCTGCAGGTGCAGACCAATGGTGCTGCCCACCGGAACGGGCCTTTGGGGGAACACCTCAATCGCTGAGCCATTGCCGGTCACCTCCACCGCAGCAGGAATCACCTCAAGGCAACGGGTCTTTCTGAGGGAGCCACCACGCTCCATCACGCAGAGCTCCACGTTTTCTGGCTTGATTTCAGCGTTGAAATAGTCAGGCACGGAGACCGCCAACTTGATCAAAGCGGTCTTGCGGTCTTTGGGGCCCAGAACCAGGTAGTAATCGGCACGCCCCGAAGCGCGGCCGGAAGAGGTGTAGTAGTAAAGCTTGCGGAAATCGCTGTTGTTGTCCCAGCGAAACTCAAAGCCGGAGCTGCTCGAACCCTGAGCCAGAACCGGACGCAGATTCATCGGAGAGCTGAACACACTCAGAGCCGAGGCCAGCCCGACGGCACTCCACTTCAGTGCAGACTTCATCCAAGCGAATTTTTTCATCACTAGATTTTAGTAGGCAAGATCATCAACGCCTGCCAGCACTGCTTTTCAGGAGCCTGAGCGAGATAACAGCACCCAATCTCCAAGCGCAATTAAGGACAGGTTAAGAGCACCTAAAGAATGAGTTATGCCCTATATATCCTCATTCAGCCGCATAGTGCTGCAGCACACATTGCAATGACATGAATCACACCAAGTGGTATTTTTTTGCTGCTTAGTGTTTAGCCAGCCCGTTTGGGCTTCTCTCCTCTTTCGGTGTGAGGACCAATGAAACTGTTCCAGAAGCTTCTTCTGGCGCCTGCAGCTCTGGGCCTTCTGGCTCCTGTTGCTGCAAACGCCGCTGATGTCAACATCGCTGGCCTGAGCGCTTACAGCACCCAGGACCAGGTCACCTCGATCAC